>DATHUY010000023.1 GCA_035461765.1 Longimicrobiales bacterium | reverse complement strand
CTACAACCGGCTGAGCCGCGTCATCTTCGACGTCCCGGTGTCCGACACGAACTCGATGAAGGCGTTCCGCCGCGACATCCTGGATGAGGTCCGGCTGCGCCACGACTGGCACCGGTTCTTCGTCGTGCTCGCGTATGCGCGCGGCTACAGCATCACAGAGATCGACATCGCGCTGCACCCGCGCCGGCACGGCGTCGCGAAGTATGGCGGACGCAGCCGCATCCTCGTCGGCCTGCTCGACCTGGTGTCGGTGTGGTTCTTCCTGTTCTTCTCGCGCAAGCCGATGATGCTGTTCGGCATCAGTGGTTTGATCATGGCGGCCGCAGGAGTGCTCGTGGGAGCGGTCACGATCGTGCTGCGCGTGGCCCACTGGGTGTCGCCTATCGGCTACCGGCCGCTGCTCTACCTCGTCATCCTCCTCGAGGTCCTCGGGTTCCTGCTGTTCGGCTTCGGCTTCATTGCCGAGTTGGTCGCGCAGCAGTACGCCGAGATCGATTCCCTGCATCGCGACGTCGCGCGCCTGTCCCGGACGGATGACACGCGCCGCGATGGCACCACCCGGATCCCACGACCCTGATGACAGCAGTTACGCCGCGGGTGCTGGTCATCGTCGGCACCCGGCCGGAAGGCATCAAGCTCGCTCCGGTCGTCGATGCACTGAGGGCGCGCGGTGATGTCGTGGATGCGCGTGTCGCGCTCACGGGTCAGCATACGACGCTGATCGACCAGGTGCTCGACGTGTTCGCGCTCGAGGCAGCATGGGATCTCGGCATCATGAAGGAGGGCCAGGATCTCTATGATGTCGCCCACGGCTGCCTGGATGGGCTGCGCGGCGTCGTGCGGGAGTTCCGGCCGGACATGCTGCTGGTCCAGGGCGACACGGCCACGGTGTTCTTCGGCGCGCTGGTTGGATTCTTCGAACGCATCCGCGTCGGGCACGTGGAGGCCGGGCTGCGCAGCGGCGACAAATGGCAGCCGTACCCGGAAGAGATCCTGCGGCGGATGACGGGGGTGGCCGCCGACGCTCACTTCGCCCCGACGCCGCGTGCAAGGGACAACCTGCTCCGCGAGAACGTCGACCCTGCCACGATCTTCCTGACGGGCAACACCGTGGTGGATGCGGTGCAGCGCATGGCAAGCGTGCCGCACGAGCCGGCGGACGCCGCGCTGCGCGACGTGGTCGCGGGCGAGGGGCGGCTCGTGCTTCTGACGGCCCACCGCCGGGAGTCGTTCGGCGCGCCGCTGCGCGAGGCATTCACCGCAGTCCGTGAGATTGCGGATACGTTCGAGGACTGCACAATCGTCTATCCCGTCCATCCGAATCCGAACGTCCGCAGTGCCGCCGATGAGTTGCTGGGCAGCCATCCGCGCATACGCCTGACGGCCCCGTTCGATTATCTCGACCTCGTGTACGCGCTGCGCCATGCGGCGCTCGTGATCACGGATTCGGGGGGCATCCAGGAGGAGGCGCCCAGCTTCGGCACACCGGTTCTCGTGCTGCGTGAGGTCACCGAACGGCCCGAGGCCGTGGAGGCCGGTATCGCGCAGCTGGTCGGAACGGACCGCACCCGTATCGTTGCGGCGGCGTCGGAGATCCTGCGGGGAGCGCAGCCCGGGACGATCTCCAGTCCTTACGGCGATGGCAGGGCGGGGGAGCGAATCGCCGATATCGTGGTTCACACGCTGACGGGTGCGCCCCGGACCATGCAGGACTGGCAGCCGTGAGGATTCTCCAGCAGTGCATATACTTCCCGCCGGAAGTAGGCGGGCTCGAGAGCCATGCGTACTATCTCTGTCGCGAGCTGGTGCGCATGGGCCATCATGTGACGATGATGACGTCTCTGTCACAGCCGGGGCTGCGTGCGCGCGACAACCTCGGCGGTGTGGAAGTGGTGCGGAAGTGGTTCCCGCGGAAGCGGACGCCGGCCGGCTGGGCGGCGCATACGCTGGCGACGGTACCGCACTACATGCGGCTGGCCCGCCACGCCGACATACTGCATGCGCAGACGTTCGCATCGGCGCTCCCGGGCATGCGGGCGAGGCGAAGATTCGGGCATCCTCTGGTCATCACGCTGCACACATCGCACTTCCTGAAGCTGGCGAAGAAACCGGCGTGGCGGCCGGTGCTGCGTCGCATCGTGAAATCGGCCGACTGGCTGCTGGCCGCGAGCGAGGAGATCCGCGATGTCGCGCTGGAGCTCTATCGGCATCCGCGGGCGGAAGCGCTGACGAACGGAGTGGACACCGAGCTGTTCGCCCCGGACGCGGGCGGGCTGCGCCGCCGCGAGCGTCCGCGCATCATTGTGCCGCGGCGCCTCTTCGAGAAGAACGGTGTCGAGTATTTCATCAGGGCGGTGCCGCTGATCCGCGCGCAGATGAACGTCGATGCGGTGCTGGTGGGAGACGGGCCGGAGCGCGAGCGCCTGGAGCGGCTGGCGGGCGAGCTCGGTGTGAGCGACAGTGTGAGGTTCCTCGGTCGCCGTGCCAACGAGGAGATGCCGGCCCTGCTGGCGGATGCCGACGTCGCGGTGCTGCCATCGCTGATGGAGGCGACGAGTGTGGCGGCCCTGGAGGCCATGAGCTGTGGCGTCCCCGTGGCCGCCTCGTGTGTCGGGGGTCTGCCGGAGATCGTGGATGAGAGCGTCGGCACGCTCTTCGAGCCGGCGGATCCGGCGTCGCTCGCTTCTGCACTGGTGGCGCTCCTGCAACGGGCGGATCTCGATGCGGTGGGACGCCAGGCGCGGCAGAGGGTAGTGCAGAGCTGGAGTGTCGCGCGCCTCGCGCGTCGGCATGAAGAGATCTACGAAACGCTCCTGAGGGAGAGACGTTGATGGCGAAAAAGCGCACGGCAGGGAGGACGGCGGCGGAGCGACGGGCGCATACGCCGGCTGCGCGTGGAGCGGCGGGGCGCGGCCCTGCCGGTCCTCCCGCGCTGCCCGGGTGGGCGCCTGCGCTCATCTATGCCCTGATTACCGTCGTGCTGTTCCGGGAGTTTTTCCTGGGTGGCATCTCGATGCTCGGGACCGACAGCCTGGCGCTCAGCTATTTCGCGCGGAACTACTACACGGAGTTCATACAGGCGTACCATCGCATGCCGTTCTGGAACCCCCTGCTGTTCGGGGGCATCCCATTCGTGGAGGGCATGCACGGCGACATCTTCTACCCGCCGTCGCTGGCGCTCTTCTTCATGGACGCGGGCACGATGTGGGGCTGGAAGATGAGCCTGCACATCTTCATGGCCGGCATCTTCACCTACCTGTGGCTGCGCCGCGGTCTCGGCCTGGACTCGCTGCCGGCGTTCTTCGGCGGCCTGGTCTACATGCTGGGCGCGGATCTCGTCAGCCTGGTGCTGCCGGGCGGAGACGGCAAACTGTTCGTGTCCGCTCTGGCACCACTCACATTCTGGCTTGCCGAACGGGCCGCGGCACACCGCCGTCTCGCGGACTTCGCACTCTTCGCGCTCGGCATCGCGCTGCTCGTATTCACGTCGCATATGCAGGCGGCCTATTTCTGCGTCTGGGGCGTGTCCCTGTACTTCCTGTTCCGTGTGTGGCAGATCTGGCGGACCGAGCGGAGCGGGAGGCTCGCCGCGCGGCTGGTCGGGATGTTCGCGCTCGCGGGCGTGCTCGGCGTCGGCGCGGCGGCCGTGCAGTTCCTGCCGCCACTGGGTTACCTCCAGGAGTATTCGCATCGCGTCGATCGCGCGGAGGAGCGCGGCTACGAGTGGTCCTCCACCTATTCGCTCAATGCGGAGGAGATCGTGTCGCTCGCGGTGCCCGAGTTCGTCGGGGAACTGCCGGGCGCGTACTGGGGGAAGAACCCGCTCAAGCTGAACAGCGAATACGCCGGCCTCATACCGCTGCTGCTGATCCCCGTGCTGATGCTGCGTCGCCGCCGGACGCCGCTCATCTGGTTTTTTGTCGGACTCGCCGTGCTGTCGCTGCTGTACGCCCTGGCATCGAGCACGCCCTTCGGCCGGCTGTTCTACCTGATCCCGGGCGTGCGCCTGTTCCGCTCCTGGTCGATCATCATCTTCCTGTATGGCCTCTCCGTCGCGACGCTGGCGGCGCTCGCCGTTCAGCAGCTCCAGGAAATGCTGCTGGGGCCTGCCAGCGAAAGCGAAGCGGCCGGGCCGCGGCGCGTGCTGTGGATAGCGGCCGGCGTACTCGGCGTGCTGGCTCTGCTGGCCGCCGCCGGCGCGCTCACGGACATGTGGACGTCGGTATTCTATCGCGGCATCGATCCGGGGAAGAGCGCGGCGCTGGCGGCGAACGGTCCATACATCACGAAGGGCTTCTGGATCGCGTTCGGCCTGGCCCTGGCGACGGCGGCGTTGTGGGAGATGGCGTCGCGCGGAATCCTGCGTGCCGGTGCGTTCGTGCTGCTGCTCGCGGCGCTCGCCGGCATCGACCTCTATCGAGCCGATCGTCCTTTCATCCGCACGACGGCTGAGATCAACGAACAGGCGGAGACTTACGGCACGCTGTTCCGCCCGGATGAGACCATCGAGTACCTGCAGCGCCTGCGCGACGCCGGCGGCGTCTTCCGGGTGGGCGACCTCTCGGCGGCGGTCGGCGCACGTTCCCCCTACGGCTCCAATGACCTCGCCGTCCATGGTCTGGAGCAGCTGGCTGGCCATCACGGCAACGAGATGGGCCGCTATCGGAATCTCATTGGTGGAGATGCAGCGGATAACCTCGTTACAACGGAGCTGCTCCTGGCTGGCAGGACGAACACGGAGTACCTCGTGAGCCCGGCCAGGATCGAGGATCCGCGACTCGAGGAAGTACACGTCGGCTCGCGCGCAGCGCTCTACCGCTATCGCAACGTTCTGCCGCGCGCGTTCCTCGTCGGCACGACCGAGGTGGTGCCGGGGGATGCGGCCGCAGGACGCTACCTGTCCGGGGAGTTCGATGCGCGCACGAGTGTCATCCTGGAGGAGCCGCTCCCGGCCGACGTCGAGGTGCAGGAGGGCGCGACCGGTGTCGTCGAGTGGGTCGAGCGGGAGCCCGACGCGTTCACGTTGCGCGTCGCACCCGACAAGCCGGCCATGCTGGTCGTCCTGGACAACTATTTCCCGGCGTGGAAGGCGTTCGTGGACGGCCGTGAGGTCCCGGTTCACCGGGCCAATTTCACGTTCCGGGCGATTGCAGTGCCCGCGGGCGAGCATACGGTGACCTTCCGCTACGTACCGACCGAGCTGCGCAGCGGCGCGGCCATTTCGCTCGTTCTGCTGGCTCTGCTGCTCGCGACCGTGCTGATCGGCGCGTGGCGTGAGCGGCGTGCGACCGACGCACCGGCGGCAGCGACGCCGACATGAGGGAGCAGGGAGCCGGGAAGGCATGAGGAAGGAGCTGACGGCATACGATGTCGCGGATCATTACGACGACGCGTATTTCGCGGACCTGAGCGCGCGGTATCGGACGCGGAACCGGTTCGCCCGGCGACGGATCCGTAACGTGTTCTCGCTGCTGCCTGACCTCGCGGGGCGCACGCTGGTGGACCTGGGCTGCGGCATGGGGACGTTCACGATCGAGGCTGCGAGCCGGGGTGCGTTCGCCATCGGTATCGACCCGGCGCCGGCCGCGGTGCGCGCGGCGGGCGCCGTCGCCGACGCCGAGAGCGCGATCAACGCATGCTTCGTCCGTGCCGACGCGGTGCGGCTGCCGCTCGACGACGGCGCGGCCGACGTAGTGCTCGCGGCCGACCTGACCGAACACCTGGACGACGTAACGCTCGCCCGCATCCTGCGCGAGGCCGGGCGCGTACTGGCCCCGGGCGGCCGCCTGGTGCTGTACACGCCCGACCGCCACCACTTCTTCGAACGGCTGCGCGACCGCGGCATCATGAAGCAGGATCCCTCGCACATCGGTGTGCGGAGCGCGGCGGAGCTGCGGGCCGCCGTCGAGAGCGCGGGGTTCGATGTGGAACGCTCGGTGTGGCTGCCTTCACACCTGCCCGGCCTGGACCTCGCCGAGCGCACGCTGGCGCGGGCCCTGCCGCTGCTGCGGCGTCGGATCGGCCTCGTCGCGATCCGTCGCGAACGACGGGCGTGAGATCCCGCACGCTCGTCATCAGGCTGCTGCAGCTCGCGCTGCTGGCCGCCGTGATCTGGGGGATCTATCGCGCTCTGGCGCCGCAGCTTGCCGGGCTGACCCGGGCCGATCTCACACGCTGGCGGCCCGCTCCCGTTCCGCTCGTCGGCTCCTTCGTCCTGCTGCTGGGCGTCTACTTCAGCCACGCCCTGCTGTGGCGCCGCATCATGAGCGATCTGGGCATCGGACGCCCGTCCGTCGGGGCGACCATGCGCATCTACTTCCTGTCCAGCCTCGGTCGCTACGTGCCGGGCAAGATCTGGCTGCTGGCCGGCTTCGCCGTCCTCTCACGCCGGGCAGGCCTGCCACCCGGCTCCGCGACCGCCGCCGCGCTGCTCGGTCAGTTCGGTTTCCTGACCACCGGCTTCCTCTTTCTGGGTCTGATGCTCCCCGAATGGCGCGTCGCCGTCGACCGGCTTCCGGCCGGGGTGCCGGCCGCCCTCCCGCTCGCTCTCGGCGCGGTGCTGCTGATCACGGGCGGGGCCGTCATATGGCTGCTGGTGGCCACACCGTTCGGCCACGGCTTCCGTGAGCGTCTCCTCGGGCGGCTGGGCCAGCGTGCGGGGGAGCGACTGGGGGCCGCATTCGCTCTCGCCGACCGTGTACAGCCGCGGCATGCCGCCCTGTGGGCTACCGGCTACGCCCTCTCCTGGGTTGCTCTCGGCACTGCGTTCGCACTGTTCTGCGGTGCCTTCTATCCGCCGGCCCTCGACTCGCCCCGATACCTCGCCGGGACCGTCGCCGCCTCCTATCTGATCGGCTATCTTCTGTTCGTCCTGCCCGCGGGCGCGGGCGCCCGCGAGACTGCGATGATCCTGCTACTCCAACAGGTGATGCCCGCCGCCGGCGTCGCCGTCGTGGTCAGCGTCCTGTCGCGCGTCTGGTTCACGGCGGCGGAGATCGCGCCGCTCGCCCTGCTGCCCGTCCTGCGGGATGGTCGGACGGCGGAATTGGCGGACGTTGCACCGGACACAGGTGAAGAGGAGGGCACCGCGCGGGGCGGTGCCATGGATGGCGGTGTCGCTCCGAACGGCGCCGCGGAGGGGAAGCAGACGTGATACCGGGCGAGTCGAGGGCGCTGGTCATCATTCCGACCTACAACGAGCGGGAGAACCTCCCGCGGCTGGTGCCGCTCGTCCTGGCGCAGGACGAACGGATCGATGTGCTGATCATCGACGATGGATCTCCCGATGGCACGGGACAGGTCGCCGACGAGCTCGCGGCGGAAAGCCATCGCATACACGTGATGCACCGCTCCGGCAAGCTCGGACTCGGAACCGCTTACCTGGCCGGCTTCCGGTGGGGGCTGGACCGGGGGTATGCCTGGCTGCTCGAGATGGACGCCGACTTCTCGCACGACCCCGCGCATCTGCCCCAGTTCCTGGAAGCGCTCGAGCATTACGACCTCGTGCTCGGATCACGTTACCTGGAGGGCCGCGTCACCGTCGTAAACTGGCCGATCGCGCGCCTCCTCCTTTCCTATTTCGCGAATACGTACGCCCGCGTCGTGACGGGCGTGCCGCTGTGGGACGCGACGGGCGGCTTCAAGGCGTTCCGCAGGGAAGTGCTCGAGGCCATCGACCTGGACCGCGTCGAGTCCGAGGGATACTCCTTCCAGATCGAGATGAGCCTCCGGTCGTGGAAAAAGGGCTTTCGCATCGGCGAGATCCCGATCGTCTTCGTCGATCGCACGACCGGTGAGTCGAAGATGTCCGGAAATATCATTCGTGAGGCCGTCTGGAAGGTCTGGAAGCTGCGCTTTCTCTCCGTGATGGGGAAGCTCTAACCCGTGGCTGTACGCGACCTGCTATGGGGCTGCCCCCTGTGCCGCGCGCCAGGCAGCATCCGGCCCGCCGGGCGGCGCGAACGCTGCCGGGAATGCGGCGCCGAATTCCGGCGCGGCCGCGGCAGCACGATCGTCGCCAGAATCGATGGTTCGAGCCGCGTGCGCAGCGCGGGCGACTGGGTCTCGATCCTCGGGCCGGTTCAGGCCTCCCCGGCGGATGCCGACGGGCTGATCCTCGGCCCGGAGCGGGTCAGCGTGAAGCAGGCGCGACAGCAGAACCCCCTCAGATACTCGGGCGAGCTGCTGGGCTGGGTCGAGGTGTACGACAAACCGCAGCCCGGGACCCTGAGCCTGCGCGTCGATGGTCTCCACTTTCAGCCGGAACAGGGCGCTGCCGTCCGCTGGGGGCCGGGAGATCTCACCGGCCTCCAGCCCGCGTCGTCATCCCTGCAACTGGGGCTTCATCGTCAGATGGCGTCCGTGAAGTTCCTCGAGGGCTCCGTCCGGCTCTGGACGCGGGCGCTTTCCGACCTGCTCCGCGAACACTACCGTCGAAGCGGTCGGGACGTGCTCGAGCTCCAGCCGTTCGTAAGGACCTGCATCATGCAAGGGGGCGCCCCGTGAGTGAGCTGCCGCCGCCCGGACTCCTCTACTGGTTCATGCAGGGGCTCGGCCGCTGGGTCTGGCCCGCATTCGGCGGCTTCGACCTGCGGGGGACCGAAAACATTCCCGAGACGGGGCCGTTTCTGCTCATCTCCAACCACCAGAGCGTCCTCGACCCGTTCTTCATCCAGACCTGGCTGCCCAGGCCCGTCCACCCCATGGCCAAGAGCACACAGTTCGCCTCTCCCATATTTTCGGCCGTCATGACGCGTTGCTACGCGTTTCCCGTCCGTCGATTCCAGGTCGACCCCCAGGCCGTCCGCACGGCTCTGCGCAGACTCGCGGCCGGGTATCC
Source organism: Longimicrobiales bacterium (assembly GCA_035461765.1). GTDB lineage: Bacteria > Gemmatimonadota > Gemmatimonadetes > Longimicrobiales > RSA9 > SH-MAG3. The sequence continues at coordinate 9,525 of DATHUY010000023.1, read as the reverse complement.
GGTCCATATCTACATTGAAGGGGAGAGGACCTGGGACGGCTCTCTCCGACCGCCCCGGCCCGGTACCGTCCGCCTTGCTCTCAAGGCCGGTGTACCCATCCTGCCGTGCGCCGTCGATGGCGCCTATGACGTGTGGCCGCGCTGGGACCGTCGCTTCCGCACCGGCCGCGTCAAGGTCGCCTTCGGCAAGCCGTTCCGGCTTCCCCAGATCGACGACCGCGCACGCAGGGAGGCCGCCGTACCCGAGGCCGGGGCCCGCATCATTGGCGAGATCAGCAGCCTGCTCGGCGTCTCCGTCCCGACCGCACCCGACGACGATACCTGACTTATCCACGTTACAGGCCAACATTAGTTGCGGCCACGTAACCCGTTGGCTCCACAGTGCTTATATGGCCGTACCTGCGAATCTGTCGAGGCACGACCAGAGGGGTGCGACGACTTGCGGGTCGTCGGCGGAAGAGGGGTCAGCTGACCGCGCGGGCCGGGCCCGCCTCGCTATCCGGTGGTCGGGCTGGACGCCGGGCCATCCCCGAAATCGGCGGGCTCCGACGGTCGGAAGATCAGGTCCGTCGCCAGCCACAGCTGCCGCGAAACCGGGTACAGGACGATCGGCGCGATGACCATCAGTGCCGCCAGGCCATACATCAGCCCATCCCACGGAACGTCCGGCCAGGTCAGTCGCAGAGCCGCGATACCACCGAAAAAAACCAGCATTTCCGCCACGATCAGGTTGATCGTGTAGGCGCCAATGAAGAAATCCCGCTCGCCACGATCGAGCTGCAGCCCGCATGCGGGGCATCTCTCACGCTGGTGGAGGTAGGTGCGGAAGACGTTTCGGCCGCCGCAATCGGGACAGCGGCGGGCCAGTGACCAGCCCAGGCGCCTGAGCGGCGCTGGCTCGGATGCGATCGACATGGGCCGTGATACCCCCGTATCCAGTCAGGTTTCGCTCGAGGCCGGCTGCGGCGAGGGCTGGTTCCATTTCCGGGTATCGGAGGGCTGTCTTGTCCAGCATTCGGACAGGAGGGAGCCGATTTGTCGGCAAAACCGAGGTTATCCACCACGTAAGTTTACATAATGTATATTATACGAAGTGGCTTGGCCAGGTGGGACCGCTCCGGCACGACCCTTTCAACGACCCCCTTTGCGCTCACCGCCGGCTCCAGGCGCCGCGTCTGCCTGCCGCCGATCATTACCCGTCGCCCCCCAGGCTCCTATGACACCCGCCTCGCCCGATCGTGACTGGCTCGCGCCGCAGCTGGCGACGCTCGCGAAGGATGCTCCCGACGGCGACGACTGGATCCACGAGATCAAGTTCGATGGCTACCGTCTCCTCGCATGGATCGATGGCGCCGACGTCCGCCTCATGACGCGCAACCGCAAGGACTGGACTGAGCGTTTCCCCGACGTGGTGGCTGCGCTGGCGTCGATCGGCGTCCGGGACAGCGTCTGGGATGGCGAGCTGGCCGTGGAGCTCGAGAACGGCGCGACAAGCTTCCAGGCGCTTCAGAACGCCCTGACGGACCCGACGCGCGGCACACTCAGGTTCTTCCTGTTCGACGTGTTGCGCCATTCCGGCAGTGACGTTCGGCGGCGGCCGCTCCTGGAACGGAAGGATCTCCTCCGGGCCGCCCTCCCGGACGCGGACAGTATCCTCCGGTATAGCGATCACGTGCAGGGCAACGGGGCGGCATTCTTCCAGGCGGCCTGCGAGCTGGATCTGGAGGGAATCATCTCCAAGCGTGCTGCGGCTCCCTACCGTGGCGGTCGCGGCTCGGACTGGCTGAAGGTGAAGTGCCTGCGCGTGCAGGAATTCGTCGTCGGTGGCTTCACGGAGCCGTCCGGCTCGCGTGCTGGCATCGGAGCGCTGCACGTCGGCGCGTACGAGGGGGGCCGGCTCATTTATCGCGGAAAGGTTGGCACCGGATTCACGGACGCGGTCCTCCGGGACCTCCGGAATCGGCTGGAGCTGCTGGAGCGGGAGGAATCTCCGTTCGTGGACCCTCCGCGCGGCGCTGCGGGCCGGGCGGCGCGGTGGGTGGAGCCGGTTCTGGTGGCGCAGGTGCGGTTTACGGAGATGACGAGCGACGGACGTCTGCGGCATCCCAGCTTCGAGGGTCTGCGGCAGGACAAGGATGCGCGTGAGGTCACGCTCGAGCAGCCGCTCGGGGATGCGTCAGCGGGAGCGTCGAAGACGCCGGCCGCGGATCCGGCGAAGAAGGCTGCAAGAAAGTCCGGAAAACCAGCGAAAAAAACAGCCGGCAAGGCCGCGAAAGCAGGCGCCGCCGTCCAGATCGGCGACGTCCGTCTCACGAGTCCCGATAAGGTGCTCTACCCCGAGCAGGGTCTCACGAAGCTGGATCTGGCGGAGTATTACCAGGCCGTCGCCGACTGGATCCTGCCCCATATCTCCGGCCGGCCCCTGACACTGGTGCGCTGCCCCTCCGGTCGCGACGGCTGGTGTTTCTTCCAGAAGCACATGGACGATTCCGCGCCCCCCGACATCCATCGCGTGGAGGTCGAGGAGAAGGACGGTCCGGAGTGGTACGGCGTGGTGGATGACGTGGCTGGCCTCGTCTCGCTGGCGCAGATCGGCGCGCTGGAGCTGCACACGTTCAACGTGCGCCAGGACCAGCTGGAGCGGCCGGACCGGTTCCTGATCGATCTCGACCCCGATGAGGACGTCGGCTGGGACATGATCGTCGAGGCGGCCACTCACGTGCGCGATCTTCTCGCGGAGCTGGGCCTCGTCAGTTTCGTGAAGACGACGGGCGGCAAGGGTCTTCATGTGGTGGTGCCGCTGGTGCGGCGGGCGGACTGGGAGGAGGTCCGGCAGTTCTCGAAGGCCGTGGCTTCCCTGCTGGCCTCGGCCGCGCCGGACCGCTACACGCTGGACATGTCGAAGAAGAAGCGGAAGGGTCGCGTCCTGCTCGACTACATGCGCAACACACGCGGGGCGACCGCGATCGAGGCCTACTCGACGCGCGCCCGCCCCGGTGCCCCCGTGGCTGTGCCGATTACGTGGGATGAGCTTCAGGACGACGTGCGCTCGGACACGTTCAACGTCGAGAACGTCCCGGCGCGCCTCGCCGGGCTGCGCGAGGACCCCTGGAAGGAAATGGCCGCCGTGAGACAGTCTCTCACCGCGGCCATGAAGCGTCGTCTGGGTCTCTGATCCGCGCCCTGCTGTGCCGCCGCCCGAGCGGCGGGCTGTTTTCCTGATCTCTACTGGCCCGTTGTCGAAGTCGGCGGCGGCTGGGCGGGCTGCTCGGCACCCTGTGGAGCGGTCGCAGGCGCCGGAGCAGGCGCAGGCGGTACCGCGGCGCTGGTCGTGCCGCCGACGGCCGCGAGGGCGCGGGCCTCACCGAGTCGGAGCTCGAAGATCGGCCGCTCGGTGTTGTTCTGGGGCGTGATGTCGAGGAGACGCTGATAGAGCTCGGCCGCACCGGCGGCATCGCCGCGCTGGAGGCGGATACGGGCGGCGTTGTCGAGTGCGTCCTGCCGCTGGAACAGGAAGCGGGCATCCTCGGCCACGTCGAGATAGACCTCCTCGGCGCGGTGCGGCTCCTGGGCGGCCTCGTACGTGCCGGCAAGCAGCATGGCGGCGTTGACGCCCAGGCCGGAGCCCAGATCGTCCGCGATCGGCTGGACTACTTCCTGCGCCTGCTGAGCCTGTCCTGCCTGAAGGTAGGCGCTGCCGAGCATGAGACGCGCTTCGCCGGCGGACGGCGTGCCACCGAAGTTGGAGAGGAACTGCTCGAGCTCGCGGATCGCCAGCTGGTTGTTGCCGCTGAGCGCCACCGCGCGGACCTGCGTGAGCTGGGACGCAGCCTGTGCGTTCTGCGAGTTCCGGCTCGTGATGAAGTAGATGGCGCCCAGGATGACGACGGCCGCGACGATGCCGCCGATGATGAGCATGCGGCTGTTCTGCTTCGCCCAGGCGCTGGTCTCGAGGACGCCGGCGACGAACACGTCGTCGGGGGCCGAGTCCTGGCGGTGCACACGGCGGGCGGTCGGATGACGCGTCATGTCTTCTGATTCGCGGAGTTCGGGGTGCGGCTAACGCCACCGCCCGCTACCGCATCGCGGCGCGGGCGGTGCAACGGACAGCCGCGCAAAACAGCAAGGAAACCTAGCCGCAGCCTCAGGATGCGTCAAGCTCGATGCATGGCCCTGCGCTTGCATGGCGAACGGCAGTGGTCCGCCTCGCGTGAACGCATAAATCGCGCGGGTGCGGAGCACCACGTCGTGAATGACAAACGCAACGGGAGGCTGTGCAGGTGGGGTGCTGTAGCGGACCGAAGTGGCTCGGACTCGCCGCTCTCGTCGTGACATGGGGGTGCGCGACGTCCGAGGCGGCGCGCATGTATCCCGATATCGCCGAGCGGTCCGGCACGCGCATCGACGACGTGCTGTTCGTCGATCCCGCCCCCTTCTCGGCAGACACGCTCCTGACCCTGACGCAGACGCTGCCCTCCCGCTGCAACTTCCTAGGCCTTCCCTTCTGCGTTCCCTTCACCCGGATCGGTCGTGAAGAGCACCGCCTCAGCACCGCCCGTGTGGCGGGGGACGTGGAGACGCTGGAGCGGTTCTACCGTATCGCGGGCTATTTCGGGACGCGGGTAACCCCCGCGGTCGAGCCCGACGGCGACAACGTGGATGTCCGGTTCTCGATCATGCGCGGCGACCCGATCGTGCTGGACGCCCTGACCGTCACGGGTACAGAAGGCCTTCTCGATCCCGACTCTCTCGCCCGCACGCTCCGGCTCCAGCCGGGCGATATTTTCCACCTTGGCGAGTACATAGAGGCGTCGGAGTACATCGTGCGCGTGCTGCAGCGGCGTGGACATGCGCAAGCCGAGGTCTTCCGCAGCTTTTCCGTGGACACGGTGGACAACCGGGCCGAGGCGTCCATCGACCTGGCGCCCGGGCCCGTCGTCACGGTCGATTCGATTATCGTCACGGGTGCCCCGCATCTGAGCCGCCAGGCGACGCTGCGCCAACTGGAGATCCGCGAGGGTCAGATCCTGCGGAGCGGCCAGCTGATCGAGAGCCAGCGCAACCTGTACGGTCTCGAGCTGGTCTCTCTCGCGTCGGTCACGATCGCGCCGGACTCCCTCCAGAAGTCTCCGGAAGACAATTCGACGGCGACGATCCGCGTCGCCATTGCTGAGGCGCCCCTGCGGGAGGTCGAAGCGGCGGTCGGCTTCGGAACCGTCGAATGTCTGCGGACGGATGCGCAGTGGGCGCACCGCAGCTGGACGGGGGGTGCGCGGCGGCTCGCGCTGCGCGGCTCGCTCAGCCGGATCGGTGTGGGCGAGCCATTTGCCATCAACGGTGGCGAGCGGGTGTGCTCGACTCAGGTGTCGGACACCTTGTTCGGCGGCAACCAGTTCGACTACCGGTTCGCGGCCGACTTCACGCAGCCGTATTTTCTGAATCCGCGCAATCAGTTGAACGTCAGCAGCTTTGTGGAGCGTATCTCGGAGCCCGGCGTGTTCAGCCGCGAGGCGGTTGGCGGCCGTGTCGGCGTGTCGCGGCGCCTGGCCGCACGCTCAGGGATCTCCGCGAATATCGAGGTGGAGAACGGTCAGACGCTCGCGTCACCCGCCCTGTTCTGTGCGGCGTTCCTCGTCTGCCAGCCGGCGACCATCGATTCGCTCGCCGCGCGTAAGTTCCGCGCCGAGCTGGGCGGCACGTACTTCATGGATGCGACGAACGCGCCGCTGGAGCCGACATCCGGCTATCTGGCGCGGACGACGGTCGGTTACGCCACTGCCCTGCTCGGATCCGACATCCGGTTCTTCCGCTGGACGGGCGAGCTCTCGAACTACCGCGAGGTGCGACCACGGTGGGTCGCCGCATTCTCGCTGCGCCTCGGTAACTTCTTCCGCACCGCGACGGTTAACCCTGAGGGCAACTTCCTCCCGCCTGAGGAGCGCTTCTATGCGGGCGGCGCGTCGAGCGTGCGCGGCTATCCTCGCAACGAGCTCGGCCCGGGCATCTATGTGACCGACTCTGACGTCCTCATTGCGGATGGCGATGGGAATCTGAGGCCGGAGAGACCCGCGAGGTTCGTGCCGACCGGCGGCACGTCGCTGGCCGTCACGAGCGCCGAGCTACGGCTGCCGTCACCTGTGCTGCCGCGCATGCTCCGACTCGCGCTCTTCATCGACGCTGGCGCTGTGGGTACCGGCAGCCTGTGGGACCTGGGGCCTGACGAGTGGAAAGTCACGCCCGGCGCGGGAGTCCGCCTCCAGACGCCCGTCGGTCCCGTCCGCATCGACCTCGGCATCAACCCCTACGACCCGGTCACCGCCCCCCTCCTGGTCATCGATCCGGAGACAGGGGGTCTGCGGCGGATCGGCGTGTTCACGCCTCGTCGCGGCAACATTTTCAGCCGCATGCAGCTGCACCTTGGCGTAGGCCACGCATTCTGATGACGCGCTTCCTGTCGCGTGAGGAATGGCCGCTCGTCACCGGCGGCATCATAGCGGGCGTGCTCACCAGTGCGCTCCTGCTGTACTTCTTCGTGACGGGGATCGGCGGCAGCACTGCGCCGCTGGCGAAGGAAGTGTCTGATACGACGGTAGTCGTCGGCCGCGCCGATGCTGACGGGCCGGCCGTCGAGCGGCCACGCGCGGACGCCGGTCGTTCGCTCATCCGGGCGCGGGAGGATCGCGTGCGGTCACGCCTCGCCGGGTTCGCCGTGGACGCCACGCCCATGCGCGGGCCGCTTTCGATCACGGCGCGGAACGTGGTGCTGAACGAGGACGGCGGTGCACGCTTCGCCCGGGCCGAGGTGCTGAGCGGTCAGCTCAGCGTCGATGCGCTCGCGAGCGGCGACGTCATCCTGGACAACGTGCGTGTCCGCCAGCCGGTCGTCGCACTGCGTGAGAGCGGCGGCGGCTGGAATTTCGAGGAGGTTTTCGAAGAGCTGCTCAATGGCGGAGGCAACGGCGATCCGAGGCCCGCCCGGCGCCGGGCAATCCGCCTGCGTAATGTACAGATCGACAACGGCACCGTGGACGTGACACGACCGGGTCAGCGTTTCGCCTTCCGCTCCGTCCAGGGTCGCCTGCCGCTGGTCGTGTTCTCAGACCCGGTCACTGCGGAGCCGTACATTCGCGCGGCTGCGCTGACCGCTCAGTTCGTTCAGGCGGAGCCTGAGGCGCAGGTCGCCCTCGAGGTGAACGACGGCCTCTTCATCTTCCCTTCCGGCACGGTGCATTTCGAAGTGGCGGAAGCGGCGTTCGATCGTACGCGCTTCGCGGATCTGAGCGGCGTGTGGGATCCCACCGACCCGGGCTACGGGGTGACCGCATCGGGCGTGGCGCTCGGCGTGAACCTCGAAGACGTCGCCTTCCTGCTGCCGGAGTCGCTGCCGCGGACCGGTACCGCGACATTCGCGTTCGAGGTGACGCCAGCCGCACCGAACCTGACGCAGGTGCGGTTCACGGACCTGGACGCGCGCACCGGCGAGAGCCGCCTTCTCGGTACGGTCGAGATGCGGCTGGGTGAGGAGTATTTCGAGCTCCTGGGAGCTGACCTGCGCGTCGACCCGCTCGACCTGGCCCTGGTGGAAGGCTTCACCGGTGAGCTGCCGTATGACGGCACGCTCACGGGCACCATTCGGGGCGCAGGCGGCGACATCACGTTCGACCTTTCCGCCCGCCTGACGGCCGCCACCGTGCCGGATCCGTTCACCACCGGTATCACGGGCAGCGTCCGCTATACGGATGCTGGAATCGTGCTGCAGCGCGCAGAGCTGGACCTGGACGGGGTGCCGCTCGCGGCGCTGCGACCCATCGCGCCGGGACTGCCTCTGACCGGGTCGGTCACGGGAGTGGTCTCGCTCACCGGTCTCCCCACGGCGTCGCCGCTCGATCTGAACGTGCGTCTCGAGCTGGGCTCGGGCGTCGCCCTCGTCGAAGGGACGCTCGACCTGACGGGCGACGTCGCGAGCTACGACCTCACCGGAAGGCTGATCGGCGTGGACCTCCAGGCGGTCCTCGAGCCCGCTGTCCCACCTGTCTCCCTTACGGCCACATTCTCATTCGCGGGCGCCGGCTTCGATCCGGCAACCATGAACGCGACGGTCGGCCTGGGTGGCCGGTTCAGCGGCTGGGAAGCCGCGCCCGACGACGGAGTCACACTGGCGGCGACGATCCGCAACGGTACGCTGGCGGTGGACACGCTGTATGGATCGCTCGCCAGCGCTGATGTCAATGCCAGCGGTACCTGGCACTTCCTCGAGCCGCAGAGCGGCGCTGTCACCTACGTGGCGGACGTCTCCACCCTCCGGCCATTCGGCCCCTACATCCCGGTGCTCGGCGATTCGGTCGCGGCCGGCTCGCTCCGCGCTGCGGGGACACTCTCGGGAACCCTGCAACGCATGCGGCTGGCTGGTTCGGCCACCGGCAGCGGGCTGCGGGTCGGGGGCTGGCAGGCGGGCGAGCTGATCGCAGAACACGACCTGATGTTCGGTGGTGGTGCCCTGCCGACGGCGGTCGTTGACGCAACCGCCCGTGATGTGGTGACGCCGACGGCCGGCACCTACAACGAGGGTACGCTGGCGCTGCGGCTAACCCCGCCCGGGCTCGACTTCAACCTCAACGCCACCCGTGCCGACGGCGGCCTGGTCGAGGTTCTGGCTACCGGGGTCCTCCCGGAAACGGGCCTGCGGGAGATCCGCCTGGAACGTGCGCGCTTCGACCTCGCGGATGATCGCTGGATGCTGCTCCGGCCGGCCATGATCCGGTGGGCCGACGGCGGGCCTGTGCGTGTCGAGGGCCTGGCGCTCGAGGCTGAGGGCAGCGAGGGCCGCGTTGCGATCGACGGCCCGGTGCTGCCACTGGAGGACATGGACGCCCGCCTCGAGATCGCAGCGGTCCCGGTCGGCGACATCCAGCGGCTGCTCGGTCGTGAGGTGCGAGTGGATGGCCTGCTGTGGGCGGAGGGCTCCGTGCGCGGCGGCGAGCTCGATGCGAGCGTCGATCTGACGTTCCGTGTGGACAGCGGCGCCGTGGAGGGCGTGCCCCTGCGGCGCCTCACCGGCACCGTTCAGTATGCCGGCGGTGAGACCCGTCTGGACGCTCAGGTGCTGGTCGATACGGCGGGACGCCTCGATGTCGTGGCGAATCTCCCATCCATCCTCCGACTCGGCGGCTCCCCCACGTTCGAGCTGGTGGATGGCGTGCCGCTCAGCGGCTCGATCACCGCCGAGGACTTCGCACTCGCGCCGCTCGCCGCAGTCCTCCCGCAGGTACAGGATGTTTCCGGGTATGCCGACGCCCGCGTGACGCTGGCGGGCATGGCGGACGCGCCCGAGGTGGAAGGAACCTTCACGCTCGAGGGTGGCGGCTTCCGGGTGCCTGCGCTCAATCAGGTCTTCACGGAGGCCGTCGGCGACGTGGGTTTCGATGGTCGCAGACTGGTGATCAACGACCTGCGCTTGCGGAGCGAGGGCTGGATGACGGTGGGCGGGCAGATCGTGCTGGAGCGTCTCACCGAGCCGGTGCTCGA
>DATHUY010000022.1 GCA_035461765.1 Longimicrobiales bacterium | reverse complement strand
GAGGCGTTTCTCTTCACGGAGAACGGGGCCAGGCTTTCACGTTCGGAATGGGAGCAGAACTTCGCGCTGGCGGCGGGTCTGTCGATTCATTTCTGAGCGGAGGTACAGCATGGCCGAGGATTACGAGGATTCCTACGACATTGAGTCGATGAGCGACGCGGAGATCCAGTCGCTGGTGCGTGAGCAGCTGAGCGACCAGCCGGACCTCGATGCGAGCGGGCTGGACCTGTCGATTGCGAGCGGCCGCGTGACACTGGGCGGACGGGTCGGTACGGAAGCGGAGCTGCAGATCATCGAGCATGTGCTGACGGATGTGATCGGCCTCGAAGTCGACAACAACCTGGTCGTCGATGAGCTGGTCCGTCTCGAGCAGCCCGAAGGCGCGGATGCGGCGAATGCGCGTGTCTATACGCCAGGTCCGGCGCGCGGCGGTGCGGACCGCACGGAAGATTCTGCCGAGCATCTGCTCAGTGATACGGCGGCCGAGCAGTATGGCACGAACGACATGGGCGAGGCGATCGAGCGCGGCCACAGCTACAACCCGCCGGATAAGCCGATTCAGGAGGGCACGCGGGATCGGGAGAAACACTGACTGTTTCCGGTGCGGCGGCTGGCGGGCGCCTGCGCTTGCGGCCGCCGGTCTTCCACTCGAGCGTGGTCTGCCGCGCCGGCGTTTTGCCTCTTCCCTGCACTCGATGATCAAGCGCGCTGCGCTGCTGCTCTGCCTCGCTTTTGCGGGAGCCTGTGATCAGCCGGAGGAGCTGATCCTGGCCTCGACCACCTCCACCGTAGATTCCGGCCTGCTGGACGAACTTATCCCTGCGTTCGAACGCGCGCATGGCGACGTGCGCGTAAAGGTGATCGCGGTCGGCAGTGGTGAGGCCATGGCACTGGGTCGACGCCGCGACGCGGATGTGCTGCTGGTCCACTCACCAGCGGATGAGGAGGCGTTCATGGCCGCAGGCCATGGCCTCAGGCGACTGCCGGTGATGGCCAACGATTACGTCATCGCGGGACCGCCATCGGACCCTGCGGGTGTGCGCGGGATGGCATCGGCAGTCGCTGCGCTTCGGCGCCTGGCGGCGAGCAACGCGGCGTTCGTCTCGCGCGGCGACAGCTCGGGCACGCATCGCAAGGAGCTGGAGTTGTGGGCGGCGACCGGCACCGAGCCGCAAACGCGGATGGAGGTGGGCCAGGGGATGGGTGAGGCACTCACGATTGCATCCGAACGTGGCGTGTACATCCTGACGGACCGCGGCACCTACCTCGCACTCTCGGATAACCTCCGTCTGGAGGTGCTGGTGGAGGGCGATGATCTGCTCAGGAACCCGTACAGCGTCATCACTGTGAGCGGCTCGCGTCATCCGGAGAGCGCCGACGCGTTCGCCGACTGGCTGGTTTCCCGCGACGCGGCGGAAATGATCCGGATGTTCGGGGTGGATCGGTTCGGTCAGCCCCTGTTCTTCCCTGCCGTGGGCACTGTGAGCGACTGAGTCATGGACCTGTTTGCCGACAGCCTGCGCGAGGCGATGCGGCTGCTGCTGCAGGGCAACCGCTATGTTCTCGACGTCGTACTGCTGTCGCTGCGCGTCTCGGGTATCGCGGTGCTGCTCGGCGTCGCCCTTGGTCTTCCGGTCGGCGTGGCCGTCGGCCTGCGCCGGTTCCGCGGGCGCGGCCTGGTCATCGCCCTGATCCACACCGGCTTCGCGCTGCCGCCGGTCGTCGTGGGTCTCTTCGTCTACATGCTGCTGTCGCGGGCCGGCCCTGCCGGCGCCCTGGAGCTGCTGTTCACGCCCGCCGCAATGATCGTGGCGCAGGCGGTGCTCGCCGCACCCTATGTCGCAGGAATCAGTCTGGCCGCGGTGCAGGCGGTGCCGGCGGATGTGAGACTCCAGGCGGCGGCGCTGGGCGCTTCCCCACTCCTCTCACTCTGGATGCACCTGCGCGAGGCGCGGCTCGGCATCGGTGCCGCCGTCGTCGCCGGCTTCGGCGCGGTCATATCCGAGGTCGGCGCGGTCATGATGGTCGGGGGCAACATTGCCGGCGAGACGCGCGTCATGACCACGGCCATCGTGCTGGAAACGCGGCGCGGCAACTTTGCCACGGCTCTGGCGATGGGACTGATCCTCCTCGCACTGGCGTTTGCGGTCAACGTCGCACTCACCCACGCGCAGCAGGGTCGTGTGCTGGCGGCGGAACGGCGACCGTGGTGACCGCCGCCGCGGCTTTGCTGTATGCGAGCGGTCTCGTGCGACGGTACGGGGATCGTACGGTCGTGGATGTGGCGAGCCTTGCCGTGGAGGCGGGCGAGGTGCTGGCGATCGTGGGGCCGAATGGCGCCGGCAAGTCGACACTGTTCCGGATGCTGCTCCTGCTCGAGCGTCCGGATGCTGGAGAAGTCAGACTGGACGGTATCGCGATGCGCTACCGGGATGCGCGTGCGCGGGGCCGGCTGGCCGCCGTTTTCCAGCGCCCCGTCCTCTTCACGGGTACGGTCCGTGAGAACGTAGCGTTCGGGCTGCGGGCAGCGGGCGTGCCGGGGGCGCAGAGGGGCGAGCGGGTGGAGGCGGCGCTCGGCTGGCTGGACCTGACCGCGCTTGCAGCGCGCAGGGTGGACAGCCTGTCGGGCGGCGAGGCCCAGCGGGTGGCGCTGGCTCGGGCGCTCGTAATGGAGCCGGACATCGTGCTGCTGGACGAGCCGACGTCCAGTCTCGACGTGAGCGTGCGTCGGCGATTCCGGCAGGACGTCGAGCGGGTGGCGCGCCAGCGCGCGGGCGCCGTGGTGCTGATCACGCATGACGCGACGGAGGCATTCGGGCTGGCGGACCGCATCGCCGTGATGGACCGCGGCCGGATCGTCCAGCTGGCGACGCCGGAGGAGATCATGCTGCGGCCCGGATCGCCGTTCGTGGCGGAGCTGACCGGTGCGGAGCTGCTGCTGCACGGGACGGTGGAATCGATGGAGGACGGCCTGGCGGCCGTTCGCGTATCCGAGGCGGTGATACTATGGGCGACCGTGCAACCCGGCCAGAGCCTGCGGCTCGGTGCGGAGGCCGTGGTTGCGTACCGGCCGGAAGACGTGACACTGACACCGGCCGATACCGTGCAGGAAACGAGCGCAGTGAACGCCGTCGCAGCGCACGTGCAGGCGGTCGTGCCGGCCGGCGCGCTGACGCGCGTGCGCATTGCCACGCAGGATGGCATTGTACTGACTGCACTGCTGACGCGCCGCAGCGTCGCCGGACTGGGGCTGGCGGGCGGCAGCGCAGTGACCGCCCGGATCAAGGCGACGGCGCTCCACGCATGGGAGCGCCCCACTCACCGATGAAATGGAGCAAAGAATGAGCGCTATCGCACCACGCAGCATGACGGAGCGGATGATCGGCGCGGCAAAGCTGAACGTCGGGGTCTACGAGGAAGTCGAGGCGGACGGCTCTGCTACCGGTCAGGCCGCGGGCGTTGTGGCGATCGTTGCCCTGTGTTCAGCGATCGGCGGCATTGGTGGCGGTGCGCAGGGCGTGTTCGGCGGCCTGATCGCAGCACTCCTCGGCTGGGCGCTCTGGGCGGGCATCACCTATCTGATCGGCGACAAGCTGCTGGGCGGCACCGCGACATGGGGCGAGCTGCTGCGCACCCTCGGCTTCGCCCAGGCGCCGGGCGTCCTGTTCCTGCTGGGCGTCGTCCCGCTGCTCGGCACTGTGGTTGTAATCATCGTGGGAGTATGGATCCTCGTGACGGGCGTCGTCGCAATCCGGCAGGCGCTGGACTTCGGCACCGGCCGCGCCATCGCCACCGCCCTGCTCGGTTTCATCCCCTACGCGTTGCTCCGCGCCTTCCTGCAGGTCTGATGCAGGAGGGCCCGCACGTCGAGCAGCCGGTATGGATCGCGCTGAACGGGGTCCGGCGCATCGTGCTGTCGTGCTCACCGCACGATGCCGCAGCGCTCGTGCTGGGTCACCTGCTGGCTGAGGGCTGGATCCGCAGCATGGCCGACGTCGAGTCGCTCGCGTTATCCGCTGCGGACGATGAGGGTGGCGGTCCGGGAGTGAGCGCGGAGATCGATCCCGCGCAGCTCGACGCCGCGGAGCTGGTGCGGCGGCATCAGACGCTTCACGGCTGCGGTGTCCGCCATCACCTGGACTGCGATCCGTACGCCGTGCCGCCTGTCGACTCGCCTGCCCTGCCGATCGATCCGGTGCCGCTGCTGCGTTCGCTGTTCGCCGCGGCGGATGAACGCGCGCCGCAGGGCGGCGTGCACGCCGCGGGTCTGTCGAACGGCTCCGGTCTTGTCGCAGTGTCGACGGATGTCGCGCGGCACAGCGCGATGGATCGCGCGATCGGCCTGGGCCTGCGCGATCACGGTGACCTGTCGACGTTCGGCATGGTGTGCACGGCGCGGATCAGCGGTGCCATGGCCCTGAAGGCGGTGCGCGCGCGGCTCGGCTGGATCGCAAGCCGCAGCATTGCGACATCCCTCGCACACGAGATCGCCGAGTCTCACGGCCTGCTGCTGCTGGAGCGCGCAGCCAGACACCCGCGCGACGCATGAGCACTCGGTCAGAGCATGTGTGCGGCGCGATCATCGCCGGCGGCGCCAGTACGCGTTTCGGCAGTCCCAAGGCGCTCGCCGAAGTCGGTGGTGTGCGCGTCATCGATCGCGTGGCCCGGACGCTCGAAGCGGCGGCGGGCGTACATGGCGTCTTCGCGATCGTGAACGATCCCGGACTCGGCGCGGAAGTCGACCTGCCGCATCGGCCCGACGTCCTGGCGGGTGCGGGCGCGCTCGCGGGCGTGCACGCGGCGCTGCTGTGGGCGCGCGAGCTCGATCGAGCCGGCGTCATTGCCGCTGGCTGCGACATGCCGTTCCTGTCGAGCGCACTGTTGAGCGAGGTGCTGAGGCATGCACATTCGTACGACGTCGTCATCCCCGAGAGCGACAACCCGCGCGGTGTGGAGCCGCTGTGCGCGTTCTACGGCCCGGGCTGCATCACGCCGATCGAAGCGGCCATTGCGCGCGGCGATGCGCGGATGGTCAGCTTCCACGAGGCTGTGCACGTGCATCGCATACCGCTCGATGTCGTGCGCTCCTTCGGCGATCCCGCCGTCATCTTCATGAACATGAACACGCAGGCGGACCTGGCCGAGGCAGACCGCATTGTGCGGGAGACGTCGTGAGGCACGCCGACTGGCTCGACATCGCGGACGCGCTCCGCATCATGCTGGAGCATGTGTCACCGCTCGACAGCGAGCCCGTCGCGCTCGATGATGCGTTCGGTCGCACTCTCGCCGCACCCGTCGTGTCGCCGATCGATCAGCCACCGTGGGACAACAGTGCGATGGACGGCTTCGCGGTGCGGTCCGGTGACGTGCGCGGTGCGACTACCGATGAGCCAGTGACGCTCGAAGTGATCGAGGACGTACCGGCGGGTGCGCTGCCGCAGCGTGCAGTCGGATCGGGTCAGGCGAGCCGCATCATGACGGGAGCACCGATGCCGGCGGGCGCTGACGGCGTGATCCGCATCGAGCATACCGAGCCGGCGGAGGATGCGCGGGTACGCGTGCTGCGCGACGACGATGCCGGTCGGAACGTACGCTTCCGTGGCGAGGACATCCGAACGGGTGACGTGGTGCTGGAGCCGGGCCGTCACCTGCGCGCCGGTGAGGTGGGCGTGCTCGCCATGGTCGGCTGCACGACGCCGGTCGTGTGTCGCAGGCCGCGGGTCGCACTGCTGGCCACGGGCGACGAGCTGGTGGAGCCGGAGCGCATCGCGGCCGTGATCGCAGCAACGCACATCGTGAATTCGAACACACCGGCGCTCGCAGCGGCACTCCGTGCGACGGACTGCGAGCCGGTGCTGCTCGGCATTGCACGCGATGAGCTGAGCGATCTCAGGACCCGCCTGACGCGCGCGCTGAATGCGGATGCGCTGATCACCACTGCCGGCGCGAGCGTGGGGGATCACGATCTCGTGAAAACGGCGCTCGAGGAGGTCGGTTGCGAGACGCTGTTCTGGCGCGTGCGGATACGTCCGGGCAGCCCGTTCTCGTTCAGCCTGCTGCGCCGGCCGGACGGTCGTTCCATCCCGGTATTCGGCCTGCCCGGCAACCCCGTGTCGGCGCTCGTCACGTTCGAGATCCTGGTGCGACCGGTTCTGCGTAGAATGCTTGGGCGTGCACGCGTTTACCCCGTCGTTGAAAGGGCGGAGGCGGGCGAGGACATCCGCTCGCCAGCCGGCCTGGTGCGCTTCCTTCGGGTACGCCTGAACGATGCGCCGGACGGAATCCGGCGCGCCTACTTGACGGGACCGCAGGGATCGGGGATCCTGACATCGGTCGCCGCCGCCGATGCGCTGCTCGTGGTCCCGCTCGATGTCCGCGAGATCCCGGCCGGTGCGACCGTACGTATCGTGCGGCTCCATGCTGGAGACGATGCGCAGGAGCTGTTCGACCTGACGTGAATCATGCGTCCCGACCGGGCGCAAACAGGAGATCCGATGCCAGTCAACCGTATCGTTCCAGAGCGTCATCAGCCACCGCTGCCCATGGACCGTTTCATCGTGCGCGAGCCGCCCGACGAGGAGGCCGTGCCGATGGATGTCGTTTTCGTCGGTGGCGGCCCGGCCGGTCTGGCGGGAGCGATCGAGCTGGCGAAGCTGGTTCGCGCGGACAACGAGAGTGGCGGCGGCATCGGCGACATCGAGATCGCGGTGCTGGAGAAGGCGGCGGCGATCGGTGAGCACACGCTGTCCGGCGCGGTGATCAACCCCGGCCCGTTTCTGTCGCTGTTCCCGGACATGGACGTGGCGGATCTGCCGTTCCGCGCTCCCGTGAAGGAGGAGCGTGTGTTCATGCTTCGTGAGGGCAGTGCGATCCGGATCCCGACACCGCCGACCATGAAGAACCATGGCAACCACATCGCATCACTGTGCGAGGTGGTGCGATGGATGGGTGAGCAGGCGGAGGCGCTCGGCGTCAATGTCTTCACGGGGTTCCCTGCCGAGTCGCTGCTCGTCGACGGCGACAGCGTCGTGGGTGTGCGCACGACGCCGGCGGGGCTGGACCGCGATGGCGGACAGGGTTCCGGCTACCAGCCTCCGACGGACATCACCGCGCGCGTCGTAGCGCTTTCGGAAGGTACGCGCGGCTCCCTGTCACAGGCGTTCTTCGAGTGGCAGCAGATCAGATCGCAGAACCCGCAGATCTACGCGCTGGGCGTGAAGGAGATCTGGGAGACGAAGACACCCCTGGACGCGATCATCCACACGCTGGGCTGGCCGCTGCCCAATGACGCGTTCGGCGGCAGCTTCATGTATCCGCTCGAGCCGCACGTGGTCGCGCTCGGGCTGGTCGTCGGACTCGATTATCACAATGCGCGCCTGGACGTCCATTCGCTGCTGCAGCGCATGAAGCTCCACCCGCTCTTTCGCCAGTACCTCGAGGGTGGCGAAATGGTGGAGTGGGGCGCGAAGACGATCCCTGAAGGCGGCTACTACTCGATACCCGACCGGCGCACCGGCAACGGCTGCGTGGTCCTGGGCGACAGCGCCGGCTACGTCGAGGTCGCATCACTCAAGGGCGTGCACTACGCCGTGCAGTCCGGCATCCTGGCCGCACACGCGATCTTCGATGCGCTGAAGCAAGGCGACGTCTCCGCGACATCGCTCGCAGCCTGTGATCGAGCGGTCGATGACAGCTTCATCGTCTCGGATCTGCGCGCACGGCGCAACATGCGGCTCGCGTTCAAGAGCGGCTTCTACATGGGCGGCGCGAAGTCTGTGCTGCTGAGCCTGACGAACGGTGCTTTCCCGGGCGGGCGGATCGAGACGGAGGAGGACGCGGCGGAGCCGCGCGAGCTCGGCGCCGAAGCCCCGTTGACGCCGGATGGCACGATGACGTTCTCGAAGCTGGACGCCGTGTTCAAGGCGGGTAACGCCACGCGCGACGACATCCCATCACATCTCCTGGTCGGACAGGACATCACGCCCGAGGTGGCGGAGTTCTACGAGCACGTGTGCCCGGCGGGCGTCTACGAGCGTGACGGCGACCGGCTGACGGTCAACGCCCCGAACTGCGTGGATTGCAAGGCGACCGACATCCTCGGTCCGCGCTGGACCCCGCGGGAAGGCGGCAGCGGGCCCGCCTACCGCCGCATGTGACACAAATCTCAAATGAAGAAGGTGGGACAATGACCGGATCATGGCTCCGTCGGACACTGTTCACGGCAGCACTCACGCTGTGCGCCGCGGGGAGTGGGCTCGCACAGGCGACGACTACAGTCATCGTGGTGCGCCACGCGGAGAAGGTGGATGACTCCGCCGATCCGGTGCTGAGCGACGCCGGCAACGCGCGCGCAGAAGCGCTTGCGGATGCGCTGGCTGACGCCGGCGTGAGCGCCATCATCACCACGCAGTTCGAGCGGACTCGCCGCACGGCCGCACCCCTGGGCGAGCGCGTGGGCGTCACGCCCACCGTGGTGGCCGCAAACGGTCGCACTCACGTGGCTGACGTGGCCGCGCGTGTACGCGAGCTCGGTCCCGGGACGGTTGTCGTGGTGGGCCACAGCAATACGGTGCCCGCGATAATCCGGGAACTCGGCGGGCCGGACGTGGGAGAGATCCCGGACAGCTCGTACGACCACCTGTTCGTCCTCACACTCGGCGAGGACGGTGTGCGTCTGATTCGGTCGCGCTACGGCGACGGGTCTGCCGGATCAGGAAAGCCGCACTAACTGCTTTTCCTGATCTCCTCCGTCAGTGCCGGCAGCACTTCGTGCGCGTCCCCGACGAGACCGTAGTCGGCGACCTTGAAGATCGGCGCGTCGGGGTCCTTGTTGATCGCGACGATGGTGCGTGCGCTGCGCATGCCGGCGAGATGCTGCATGGCGCCGGAGATACCGACGGCGAAATAGAGCTGCGGCGAGACAGTTTTGCCGGTCTGTCCGACCTGTTCCGCGTGTGGACGCCAGCCGGCGTCGACGACGGCGCGTGACGCGCCGAGGGCGGCCGTCGAGCCGAGCGCATCGCGCAGGCCTTCGAGCAGTGCCCAATGCTCCGGCCCCTTGAGGCCGCGGCCGCCGCTCACGACGATCGGTGCGTCGGCGACGTCGAGCTTTGCGCCTTCAGCCGCCTTCGTCTCGCGCACCTTCACGCGCGGCTGCACGGCGGCGACACTCACATTCTCCACCGTCCCGGCCGCTGGCGACTCGTGCGCGCGGAACGTGTTCGGCCGCACCGAGACCAGGCGCGGCTGTGCATTGAGCACCAGCTTAGCGAACGCGCGACCCGCATAGACGGGACGCGTGATGACAAGCTCGCCACCATCCACGCTCAGGTCGGTCACATCGGCTGCCAGCGGCACATCGAGCTTCGCGGCCACACGCGGCGCCAGGTCACGGCCCTGCGCCCCGGCGGCGAAGACAACGGCGAAATAGTCGCCGGCCTTCACGCGCTCGGCCACGGTAGCGGCGTAGACGTCGGGATCATACCGATCCGCACCCTCACCGGACGCGAGCTGGATGATCTCCGCACCATACTTCGCGAGCGAGGACGCGTCGGTCCCGGCGGGGGCGATCAGCAGGGCGTGCACCTTGCCGCCCTGCGCATCGGCAATGGACTTTGCAGCGGTGACGACCTCAGCCGCGCTCCTGCGGAGCGCGCCGTCGCGCTGTTCTAAGACTGCCAGAACATTCATCAGAGCACCTTGGCTTCCTCGCGCAGCAGCCGGACCAGTTCCGGCACTGCGTCGGTTCCCTCACCCACAATGCGGCCCGCGGGCCGCTCGGCCGGCAGCGTCAGCTCGCGCACCTCGATACGGCCGGACCCGAGATGAGCATCCTTCTCGGCGAGCGGCTTCTTCTTGGCCGCCATGATACCCTTCAGCGACGGGTAGCGCGGCTGGAAGTCGCCTTTCGTGACCGTCACCACGGCAGGCAGCGCCGCTTCGACGATCTCGATGCCGCCCTCGATCTCGCGATGGCAGACCACGGCACTGCCGTCGAGCTCCACGCTCGACGCGACGGTGATGCACGGCCGATCGAGCAGCTCGGCGAGCATCGGCCCGACCTGCTGCTGATCGTCATCGACCGCCTTCATGCCGAGCAGCACGAGGTCGGGCTCCTGCTCACGAATCTCGGCGGCGAGGGCGTGCGCGGTTGCCAGCCCATCGAACGTCGTCTGACCCTTGAGCAGCACAGCGCCGTCCGCGCCCATGGCCAGGGCGCTGCGCAGCTGCTCGCCCGTCGTGGATTCACCCACGCTCACGGCCAGCACCTCGCCCGAGCCGTGTGCTTCCTTCAGGCGCAGCGCCGTCTCCAGGGCGAACTCGTCATACGGGCTGATGACGAACTTGATGCCCGCGGGGTCGATGGCCTTGCCGCCGCCCGCAATACGGATGCGCGCCTCGGTGTCCGGGACCCGCTTTATACACACAACGATTTTCACCGCTCACTCCTTTTGACAGCGTGTTCGCGGCGGAATGTACGTTGTGTGCGGCAGTGGGTCCAGCCGGAGGCGGTGCCGGGGGCTCAGTCGATGCCGATGGAGGTGCGCCACACCACGGAGTGGCCGCTGTCGACGATGAAGAGAAAGCCGTTGGCCGCCGCATCGATCCCGGCGGGACGGAACAGCGACGTCTCGCCCGCCAGGCGGCGACTGCCGCTCCAGGTGCGCATACCGGTACCGGCGAACGTGCGGATGACGCCAGTGCCCAGATCGATGGCGCGCACCCGGTCGTTGCCCTGGTCGCTGATGAAGAGCTGTCGGCCGTCCGGCGTCAGCGCGAGCGCCACGGGGCGGTTGAGTACGGCATTCGCGGCAGGACCGCCGTCGCCGCCGAACCCCGCTGCACCCGGCGCGCCCGCGATCGTGGAGATCACACCATCGCCATCGATGCGCCTTACCACGTGAGACACCCTGTCGGCGATGTACAGCATGTCATCCCGGACGACCACGCCGGCCGGCTCGTTCAGCTGCGCGAGCGTGGCCGCACCGCCATCGCCGGAATGGCCGGCTTCGCCCGTGCCCGCCACGGTGCCGAGGAGGCCGTCAGCGGCGATACGGCGCACGCGATGGCCGCCCGCTTCCGCGATGTAGACCGTGCCGTCCGCCCCAACCGCGACCCCGGCCGGACGGCTGATCGGCGATGACACGGCTGGCGCACCATCGGGCGCGGTGGCGAGCGTACCGTCGCCTGCAATGACGGTGAGCGCGCCGAACGGCACGTACCGGAAAACGCGGTTCCCCACCTGATCGGCGATGACGAGCGAACGGTCCGGTGCGATGGCAATCGCCGTCGGCTCGAAAAGGCAGACACCACTCTGGCAGCCGCCGGCGTCCAGCAGCAGCGTGGCCGTTCCGCGGGATGTCACGCTGAAGATGCGCGCGACGGGCGTCGTGATGCCGCTCACCTGCCGCAGCGCACCACGATCGCCCGCATACAGCCGTCCTGGCTCGGCGTCGAACGCGACGCCGACAGGCTGCGTGAGGCGCGTGCGCACGGCGATGGAATCGACACGTGTGCCGAGCGAGTCGCCGACGCCCAGGACGACGCGCATGAGGCCTGGCGCATCGCCCAGCACGACAAACGGCTCACCGCAGCCGGTCAGTGCCAGCGCCAGCGCCGCGGAGGCTATTGCCCGGTGGAGACTACCCATATGTCGTAATCCAGTGTGAGATCGGACGGCTTGCGACGGCTGAACGCCAGGCGTCCTCCGTCGGGAGATACCGCCGGGGAACGACCCCGGTCCGTTCCTGCCACCGGTGTCGCCGCCCCGCCCGAACGCGGAACGCGCACGATGGCGTCGCCGCGCCGCACGTAAATGGAAGATCCGTCCGGCGACCACGCCGGATCCTCGCCCTCGCCCAGCTCGAGGCGCTCCGAGCCGTCGGGTCGAATGATCACCAGAATGCCGGGGCCAGCGGCGTACGCCGTTCGATATGCGAATTCGGTGTTACCCGGCCCTGCCGGGCAGGCGCACTGGTAAGTGACGGAATCCCCACGCGGCAGCACGGTGAACGCCAGCCATGCACCGTCGGGGCTCCAGGCGACGCTCACGCCATCCTGCGTCCCGGGCACCGGCTCCAGTGTGTGGCCGTCAACATTCCAGATCCGGATGGAGAGGCCGTCACTGAACGCGATGCGCTCGCCATCCGGCGCCCAGCTCGGCCGGAACAGCAGAGCGTGCTCCGTTCGATGTCGTGCCTGGAACGGGAAGAACTGTTCATACCACGGGCCGTCACCAGCCGCGATCTGAACGGGGTCGGGGCCCGGGAAGCGAACGGAGATCGCGGGGTCGAGCGCGACACTGTGCCGATCACCGATACGTCGCACCCGTAGCCTGGCGGAATCGAGGAGTGGCTGAATCGATACGCAGCGAGGCAGGGCCTCCTCTCCGTCGGGCAGTCTGTCCGTGCGGCTGCATGTGCGCGGCACATCCACGTTCATCAGATCCATGTATGCGATGCGATCGCCGTCCGGTGAGTATGCCGGGGTGACGAGTGGCCGACCCCCGGGTTGCTGGAGGTCGGGCAGGATCGGCACGGCGGCGCCGCCACTGGCGGGCACGGCCAGCACCACTCCGCTCACCTGCGGCACGCCGCCGAACTGCGTGGTGTGATAGAGCACCGTGTCGCCCGAGGGCGACCATCGCGGATCCGCGTCCTGTCCATAGCCGAACGTGAGCGCATATGCGTCACCTGTAATGACACGGCCATCCGGATTGAAGGGCTGCACGCCGTCGCGACAGCCTGCCATCGCGAACGCGAGCAGCAGCGAAGCAGAAATGAGCCGCCGCATCAGAACGCTACCTCGATACCGAACCTCAGCTGCCGCGGCTCGCCGAAGTACAGCGACGGATCAAAGCGTGCGAGCGCAGCCGCAGTGCGCGCCAGGCGAAACTCGTTCTGCGTGATGATGCCGCTGCCGTCCAGATCGATGCTCCTGCTGTATAGTGGTGATTCAGCGGGTATGTCGGTCGGCGTCGGCATGGCGTCAGCCAGCGCGCGCAGGGCGGGAAGTGTCGGACCGAGCCCGCCCGTGTCGCGACGGACGGCAATGATATTCTCGCGATCGAGCAGATTGCGACCGTCGGCCGTGAGGCGCCAGGCACAGCCGTCGCAGCCCGGCAGGCTGCCGAGCTCACGGCTGAGGCGGAGGTCGATGGTGGATGTCCACGGCAGGTACGTCGCACGCAGGTCGTCATCGCCGCCGCCACCAGCCGCAATGCGGTCGATGGGATATCCGCTCTGTATGCTCGCCGTCAGCGCTGCCGACCAGCGGGACTCCGCGCCGGCGGCACGTCCGTAGAACACGGCGGCGTCGATCGAATGACGACGGTCGAACGCGAGCGGATACTCGACGAACCCGTGATCGACGTTGACTGAATCAGAGTCGGTGCCCGAAGCAACGCCCGTCGCTTTCTGCAACGCCCAGCTCGCGCGTACCGACAGCGTGGGCCAGCGCGCGCGCAGTGACAGCTCCATGCCCTGCACCGTACCCTCGTCATCCGTCGAGAACAGCGGATCGCCGCTCGCGCCGATCCGCATGCTGCCGGACACCAGGTGGCTGAGCTCCTTGCGGAACACTGTGAGCGATGCGCCGGCGTTCTCGCCCAGCAGTGAGCTCACTCCGAACTCGTACGACTTGCCACGCTCGAATGAGAGCGCCGGATTTCCCTGACGCCGGATGTCGGTGCGCAGCGAGTCACCGACCGTCGTATCGAGGAAGTAGCGGAAGTCCGGCGGCTGCGACACGTAACCGTAGTTGAAGCGCAGTGCAGCCGTGTTGTTGGTGCCGGGTACAGGCATCGCCACACCGAAGCGCGGGTTCACGCTGATGTTCCACTTCGCATCGATCACGGGCGACAGAAAGTCTTCACGTCTCGCCCGGAAATCGATGCCGGAGCGAAAGGCGTCCACGCGCGCACCCACGTTCATGGTCATCTCGTCCGTGATCGCGATCTGCGCTTCACTGAAACCGCTCACCGTGCCGGGATAGAAGCGTGCATATCCTGGCAGCGACCCCGTGAGATGGCTGAGCGTCCGCTCGTAACTTTCCACGCCGTACATTTTCATGGACGCACCCGCACGCATAGAGCTGCCGGTCGCGCCGAGCAATTCACTGACGAGATCGAAGCTGAGCATGTCCGTCCTGGCCCAGGCCGCGATATGCGGGGTACCCTCTGTGAAGAAGATGCCGGTGCCGGCCAGGCCGTACGGGCTGCCGAGGGAGCCGCCGGGCGCGACATACCCGGGCACGGGCTGCGGCGCGGCCAGCTGCTCCTCGATGGGCGATCGGACGTAGTCCTCGCCCAGGAACTCGAATGTGGAGAGGCCGAAACCGCCGACACGCGTGCCATCGAACGTGGCCGGATCGACGGCGCCAAGATAGCGGTCGAGTCGCATGACGCCGACCCGTCCGGCGATGTGGTACGCGCGGCCCGGCGTGTTGCGTGACCAGTCGAGGTTCAGCGTGCCGAGCGTGCTGATGGTGCGCTGACCGAGCTGGACGGCGGGGTTGTAGCGGAACTCCGACGTGTACAGCTCGCGTTGAAGACGATTGCGTACGAACGTGGAATAGAGATGGAGGTTCGGCCCGAGCTGACGGTCGAGTCGCGCGAACCCGATGAAGCGGTCGCCGCGCTGGTGCGGCAGCATCGAGCTCTCGTACGGACAGACGAGCGATTCGGCACTCGCCCGCAGGGTCGCGATCTCGGCCGCGACGTCGCCATCGACATCGGCTTCGCCGAGGCACGTGAGTCCGCGCGCGCGGGGATCCGAGTCGAGCATGCCCTGTCCCAGGACGTCGACGAACAGCGTCGTGCTCCCGCCCAGAAACGACAGCGGCCCACCCGCGGACGCAGAGACGCCCGTGAATCCGCTGAACATGGATTCCGGAGCCCATTCATCCGTCGTTACCGATGCGCGCCCCTGCCACTCCTCCGTGCTCCCCCGGCGCGTCACATAGCTCACCACGCCGGATAGTGCAGAGCCATACTGCGCACCGAAACCGCCGGTGATCACCTCGATCTCCTCGAGCGATGTCGGCGACAGCTCGATGCCGCTGCCCTGGCTGGACGCCTCGAACTGATTCTTCAATTCCATGCCGTCCACGACATAGACTTCCTGGCCCACACGACCGCCGCGGAAGTGTCCGCCCGACACACCGGGCGTCAGCTCCACCACCTGCTCGATGCGGTCCACCGGAAGTGCACGCAGCTCGCGCGCGATGACGATGTCATGCGACGCACTGACGTCCGGCTCCACCAGCCGCACACGTTCCGCTTCCACGATGACGCCCGCGACGACGACCGGCGCGGTCGTCAGCGCGACGCGCACTTCCTGCGTCCGGCCCGTGCGCACCAGTATGCCTTCGAGTACCTGCGGCTTGTAACCGAGATGCTCGATGCGCAGTGTCCGCTCGCCGGGCGGAACGGACCCGATGATGAAACGACCTTCCGCGCTGGTCAGCACGCGCAGTGATGTGCCCACGACCTCGACAGACACCGCCTCGATGCCAACTCCTGTTTCCGCATCGATGACACGACCGATGATGCTGCCGATCGTCTGCGCCTCGAGAGGCGGCGCGGCGAGCAGTACGAGCAGGAATGCAGCGAGTAAAGGCGCCCGGCGGGGTGGGGCGACGACTTCCACGTCCACGGATTCTCCCGTCATGGGGAAAACGCAGTCAACTCAATACAACGTGTACACGGCTCCGCCGGTGACAGACGCGAAAAAGCCCCGCCGATCCGTAGACCTGCGGGGCTCCCGGTACGGCACGCGGGAGGTGTCAGGGCACGGCTGCCGGAAGCTCCGGCTCCACCTGCTCACGCTCCGGGTCGTAGGGCTCCGGCTCCCATGAAGGAGCGGGATCGGGCGCAGCGCGCCGCTCTTC
This sequence comes from Longimicrobiales bacterium, assembly GCA_035461765.1. Lineage (GTDB taxonomy): Bacteria > Gemmatimonadota > Gemmatimonadetes > Longimicrobiales > RSA9 > SH-MAG3. Next base: position 3,111 of record DATHUY010000022.1, on the reverse strand, counting down.
CTCCTCCTCGTGTGCCGGTCGCTCCGCCGGGACGCCGGGCGTCGGAAGCGGGCGGTCGGGACGAGGTCCGGGTACTGTGGCCATGTATTCCTCCTGCTGCTCAATGCCAGGGTGTCCGCGTTCGAGGGGCGCAGATGCCGTGCCATGCCCGCCTCAGCGCGACACCCAGGCGCTGCGGTTCTCCCAGAAGCGCAACGGCCAGTCGGCTGCACGCGTGATGCCGATGCGCGGTCCGCTCGTGATCGCATCGTCAGGGAGGCGTTCCCCTGCGGTGATGTAGAGCGGCGGGCGATCCAGCGGGTGTTCGTTCAGATGCCCCGTGATGCCGAACGCGGCGGCGAGCTTGCCCGGCCCGTTCGTCAGCGCTGTATCCGGCAGGCGTTTCTGTCCGGCCGTGCGCCGCGCGCGCATGTGCTCGATTCCCGTCACGGGCTCCACGGCACGGATCAGGACCGCAGCGGGATAATCGACGCGATTGGTGACGACATTCAGGCACCAGTGGATACCATAAATGCGGTAGACGTAGGCGATGCCGGGTGTGCCGTACATGGCATCGTTGCGATGCGTTCGTCCGATCCGCTCCGCCGCGTGGGACGCATCGTCGTGCGGGCCGACGTATGCTTCCGTCTCGACGATGCGGCCAGCGGTAAACACGTCGTCGATCGTGGATGTGATGACGGCGCCGAGCAAATCACGCGCGACGATTTCGGCAGCGCGCGCGTACCATGATGCGACGAGGGCACCGACATGCCCGCGGCGCGCCGATGCCCCCCCGATCCCCGGTCCGGTCACTTGCCGGCTGGCTGTCCCCTGCGCCCGCCGCGCCGCCCGCCGCGCCGGGACCGACTCTGCTTCGCGGCCGCCGCAGACCCTTCGACACGGGCGCCCGACGCGCCTCCCGCCGCGTTCGCACGACGGAACGCTATGTCGTCCGCCCACGCCTCCAGCAGAGTCTCGGCGCGCGCGCCGATGAGGTCACGGACTGCCTCCTGCTTCGTCTCCAGCGCTTCGAAGACGCGGCCAGCGCCGAACTTCTCGATCAGCGCCTGCACGGACTTCGGCCCGACGCCCTTGTACGCGGTGAGGTACGTGGCGATCTCGCCCGCGTCGGTTGGCAGGCCCAGATCCTCCATGCTCGCGCGGCCTCCCTTGCCCGCTGCCGGAGCCGTCTTCTTCGCCGCCGGCCTGCCCGCCTGCTGCTTCGCAGCAGCCTTCGTCGCCCGCTTCGCCGGGGTCTTCTTCGCCGGAGCCTTGCGCGCCCCGCTGCCTGGCTGCGCGGCGCCTTCCTGCGTCGATTCCGCGGGCGACTGCTTCTCGGCCGGCACCGGCTTCACGATGGACCCCACGCTCGCCGTCTGACCCTCGAGGAGCGGCGGCGGTCCCGATGGCGCGGCGCGGCCACGCGACCCGCGCCGGAAGCCGACAGCGCCGGACTGGGCTGTGGCCGGCTTCTGCGGCGACGCCTCCGCCGCAGCTGCCTGTGTAGCCGCAGCGCCGGTCTCCTTCTTCGAGGCGGCCTCGGTCGCCTGTGTCGCACCGCCTCCCTGCGCAGCGGCCGGCTCGCGCGCGGGCGGCTCGCTCACCTGGGACGTGCGAGGTGCGGCATCAGCGGGCGTCTGTTCCGTGCGATCCGGACGGCCGCGGCCGCGACCGCGATCGCGTCGTCCGCCGCGCGCCTCCCGTGGCTCCTCGACGGCGCCGTCGCCGGCCCCGAGCAGCACGTCGTAGTTGCCGCCCTCCAGCTGGCGCAGCGTAACCACCTCCGCATCGTGAGCCTGCCGCAGGAAACGGCTGAACTTGCTGAAGCCATGCGCCGACTCGTCCCAGCCGGCTTCCAGCTCCAGCATGCGTCGCTTGACGTCGGAATCGCGAACGGCGGGACCATTCTTCCGGACCAGGTCCGACGTAGCGCGGCGCAGGAGATCATACGATGCGGCCAGATCGCCCGTGCCCTTCTCGCTGCGGTCGCCCGAAACACTGCGGTCACGCGGCGCAGAACGCTCGGCGGCCGGTGCCGGAGCAGCCTCGTCCGCCGCGGTGTCGGCGGCCTCGCGCCGCTTCCGCGGTGCCCGGCGCGGCTTCTCCTCCGAAGCCGCCTCCGCCTGAGCCTGCGCGGTCGCGGCAGGAGCCTCTACTTCGGGCTCCGTCGCGGGTACTCCCTCACCGGCGGACTCGGCCGAGCGCTCCGTCAGCTCGAGCTGGTCCTTCTTCTCTTCGCGCGGCCGTTCATCACGGCGGCCGCGGCCGCGGCGACCCCGACCGCGGCGACTCTCGCGCGCCTCGCCCGCCGTCTCGACCGGCTCCGCGCCACCCTCAGCTGGCGGCCCGACCTCGAACTGGCCGTTCTCCTGCTTGCGCAGTGACAACAGGCCGCGCGTCGCGGCCTCCTGCACGAACTTGTTGAACTTCTGGAAACCGAGCGACTTCTCATCAAAGCCGGGGTCCATCTCGAGCAGCACCTGCTTCAGGCGATCGGAACGCATGACATCATCGTTGTCGATCATCTGCTTCAGCGCGAGCTCGACCAGCTCCCACGGGTCCTCGCTCACGACCGGCGGCTCATCACCGGCACGCGTCAGACCCGTCAGAGCGGAGTACGAGTAGTACTCGTCACAGTTCTGCACGAGCAGGTCGGACGCGGACTCGCGTATGCCGACGCCGATCACGTACTTGCCATATTCCTTCAGCTTGAGAACCAGGCTGCTGAAGTCGCTGTCGCCGGACAGCAGGATGATCGTGCCGATCTCCGGCCGCGTGAACACGAGCTCGATGGCATCGATCGCCAGCCGGATGTCCGTCGCGTTCTTCTTCGCGCTGCCATAGGCCGGCGCGAAAATCAGATCCACCGAGGACTCTGCCAGCGGCACGATGTACTGCGGGTAGCGGCGCCAGTCCGCGTACGCACGCTGGACGGCAACCTTGCCCTTGATAATGTCGCTGTTGAGGAGATTCTTGAGCTCTTTGGTGAGGTCGCTGCGGATCCCCATCGTGACGTTGTCGAAATCGATGAGGAGTGCTGCGTGCGGCTCTGCTGTGGTCGAGCCGCCGGACCGGCCCCGATAGGGCGTCCGTGCGAATTGTGCTGTCATGTGCCTCGCGTCAACTTTCGGT
>DATHUY010000021.1 GCA_035461765.1 Longimicrobiales bacterium | reverse complement strand
GTAACAAACCCGAGCCATCGGGTGCCTCTCCTTCCGTGATGCGAGCGGGCCTGCAGCCCGCTCAGCTGCCTGCGGGTTCGACCCGCCGCGCCGATATGAATGTCGAACCGAACTCCGCCAGCATCCGCTGATCAGCGTCCTGCAGCGCGCCGGACTCCACCCAGCCGTCCAGCACTGCGGACGTCTTTTCCTGCACCTGCCCGACAATACGTACGTTGTTGCCCGACTGCGGCAGTGCACGACCGCTCGCAACCAGCGCGCTGTCCATCTTGACGAGATACGGGGCACCACCGGGCAGTTCGATCCAGAACATCTGTGAGCCGAGCACATCCGACACCGGCACGGACGCCAGCTCGATGTTCTGACCGATCAGGCCGCGCGCCGTCGCCGTCTGGTTCAGATCTGCCGCTTCGATCGGTGTCGCCGGTGCGTCAGGCGCCAGCGCCGTATCGCCTGCGGCGTCGTCCGGCTCCGCGACCGCCACGCTCTCCGGCGGCTCCCGTGTTGCGATCCAGCCGAAGAACAGTGCGACAGCGATGACGGCAACCGTCACCGACAGCCAGCTGCGTCCACCCGCATCCTTCGCCATAAGCCCCTTGCTAGTCGACGAGTTCGATGATTGCGACGTCCGCAGCGTCACCGGCGCGATGGCCCAGGTGACGAACCCGCGTGTAGCCGCCCGGCCGCTCAATGTATCGCGGACCGATCTCGCCGAACAGCTTCGCCATCGCGTTGTCATCCTGGATGTAGCGGCCGACCAGACGACGCGCGTGCAGGTCGCCCCGCTTCGCGCGTGTGATCAGTGGCTCGGCAAACTGCCGCAGCTCCTTCGCCTTCGCCGTGGTCGTCTCGACCCGGCCGTGCAGGAACAGCGATGTCGCCAGGTTGCGCATCATCATCTTGCGATGCTCGGCGGTCCGGTTGAACTTGCGACCCTTCTTGCGATGATGCATCGCCCTACTCCTCTTCGCTCGCGGCCTCGGCACTCGCCGTGTTTGCCTCGGCTGTCCGCTCACCCTCGATCAGGTACAGATCGCCGTCCTCACCCTTCTCCAGCTTCATGCCGAAGTGCAGGTTGTGCTCGTTGAGGAACTGGCGGATCTCCTCGAGCGACTTCACGCCGAAGTTCTCGATGTTAAGCATCTGGTCCTCGGTGCGCTGCACCAGGTCGCCCAGCGTGATGATGTTTTCCTTCTTCAGCGAGTTCACCGAGCGCACCGACAGCTCCGCGAGCTCGTCGATCGGCCGGGCAAACAGGTCGCGCAGGGGCGCCGGCACGCGCACCGCCCCCGGCGCGGGCTTCGCGCCGTCCGCCGGCTCGATGAAGCGCAGCATGTACTCCAGGTGCTTGCGCGCAAGCTCAGCCGCGTAGCCGACACCTTCCTCCGGCGACATGCTGCCGTTCGTCTCCACCAGCAGCGTCAGCCGGTCGAAGTCGGTGCGCTGCCCGACGCGCGTCTCCTCCACCGTGAAGTTTGCGCGCAGCACCGGGTTGTAGATCGCATCGATCCGCACCAGGTCGACCGGGCTGCCCTTCGGCAGCTCGTGCGACTCCGCCGACACGAAGCCACGACCGCGGTTCACGTACAGCATCACGTTCACTTCGCGATCATCCTGCAGCGTGAAGAGATGGTGATCCTCGTTCATGATCGTCACCGCGCCCGACTTCTCGATCGCGCGTGCAGTCACGGCGCCTGCGCTGGTAGCGCGCAGCTCCAGCGTCGTCTCCTCGCGCCCTTCCTCCAGCCCGATCACCAGCGTCTTCAGATTCTGAATGATCTGGTGCACGTCTTCCACCACGCCCGCAACGGTCTGGTGCTCATGCACCACTCCGTCCATACGGAACGCCCACACCGCCGACCCGCGCAGCGACGACAGCATGATCCGGCGAATTGTATTCCCCAGCGTCTGGCCAAACCCGCGCTCGAGCGGCGCAACCACGAACTGCGCCTGACGCCCGTCCTGCGAGCGGTTTACGACCTCGATGCGCTGCGGTAGGACCAGTCCGGTAAGATCCAGCTCCACAGTATACCTCCCGGCGACACAAATGAGCGGCCGCGTCTCGCACGGCTCGTAGTTCGGTCTGTCTGCACGAGCGCCGCGCAGCCGTCCA
>DATHUY010000020.1 GCA_035461765.1 Longimicrobiales bacterium | reverse complement strand
GCGTGTGCGAAACGATCCGCGATCAGATCAGCAGCCTCGTCGAACCCGTCGACAGTCAGCTCCAGGAGCGGCCACGTCCAGCGCCGCTGTCCATAGTCGCCGAGCGCCGGCTTCCCGGTGTCCACGTCAGGGCAGTAATCGAGCAGGTCGTCCAGCATCTGATACAGCTCGCCGGTCCGGCGTCCCAGTAGATACAGTGACGATGCCGCAGTCGCGCCATCAACGTACGCGGCGGCCGCGAGGGCGCAGCCGAGCAGCTCACCGGACTTCCCCGCGATAATGCCACGGTACGTCCGCTCGTCGAGCGTCAGGCCGCACATCCTGCCCTGCTGCTTCTCTCCCGCTACCGTGCGTTCCACTGCGTGCGCGAATGCAGAGACGAACGGTGCCGAATCCGTGGTCGCCGCCAGGCGGTATGAAGTCGTGAGCAGGTGATCGCCTTCCACGAGCGCGTGCGCCACTCCGCGCGCGGCCAGCGTGGGCTCTCCGCGTCGCATCGCGGACTCATCGATCACGTCGTCGTGCAGCAGCGATGCCTCATGCGCCAGCTGCACCGCCGCGGTCGCTGCCCAGAACACGCCGTCCCGCTTCCGGCTGAGCGCCTCCGCGCCGGCCATGCTCAGCAGCGGCCGGATCAGCTGCCCTTCCGCCCCTGCCGGAGCGCCGAAACCGCGCTCCCGCAGATGTCCGTACAGCAGCCCCAGCGCCCTGGCCGCTTCGTCCCGCCTGGCCTCCAACAGCCCCCGCGCCCTCATGCGAGCCTCACGGCCGGCGCGCGCTCCGCCTGCAAACGGACCGCTGCGAGACCGGCGAGCCCGGCGAGCACGCCGCCTGTGGCGATGACCGCGCCCCACAGCCCCGCCGCCACACACATCCCGACCGGCAGGACCAGGTTCGCCGCGTAGAAGCCGAGCCACCAGCGCCGCGATACCCGATCCGTCCAGCGCTCGACACGGAAGGCCGTGAACACACCCATCAGCACGATTCCCGTCACGTACCAGCCGAACAGGTTCAGCCACGGCATCCCGTAGAATGGACCGGTATCGCTCCATACCCAGTAGCGCGTCGCGTGACTCATCGCCGGATCCAGCGCCAGATCCCACGCCAGCAGGATCAGCGACGCCAGTGCTATCCGCACGTGCGGACGTTCCACAACCACCGCAGCCAGCGCGTACGACGGCAGTGCCATGAAGAACCAGCTCAGAGGGATCACCACCGGCACGCGCCCCAGCCACATCGGCGCGAGCAGCTCACTGTAGGAATACGCACCGAACGGCACCCCCCACGTCGTCCCCGCCAGCTCACTCCCCAGACTGAGCGCGTAGACCGCCGCGAACGGAGCCACCCACCGCGCCCCCGTCCGCAGTGTCAGCACCAGCACCAGCACCGCTGTCGCCAGCCACACGTGCCCCAGCGCAAAGAACCCGAACGACGCCCCATAGAAACGGAGCGCCCACTCCGGCAGACCGGCGAGCCGCGATGGATCGATGCCGTATATCGCGTACCCGGCAACCGCCATGGCCGTGAAGCCGAACAGCCCGGCCAGTCCCAGTCTCTCGATCCGTCCCGCCCACCGGCTCGCTGGCCGGTGCTCCCCGTCGTGCAATGAAGCCGCTCGCAAACCCACCTCCGTCGAACCCGTGTCCAGCCATTGTACCCGTATGTATAGCCAATGTCAAGGTTGTAAGCTAGACACAACCTTGACACAGCGCCCGCGGCGGGATACTGTTCACCCCATGAACGAATGGGATCGCCAGCTGGAAGCGGGTGTGCTGCACCCGATCGGGGTCGTCGCCCGCAGGACGGGTCTGACGCTGCATGTGCTGCGCGCCTGGGAGCGGCGGTACGGCGTGGTCGTGCCGGTGCGAACCGCGGGAGGACAGCGCCTGTACAGCGATGCGGACGTGGAGCGCCTGCGTCTGCTGCGTGAGCTGACGGACGCGGGTCGCAGCATATCGCAGATCGCCGGGCTGAAGGTGGAGGAGCTGAGGGATCTGGCGGCGGGCGATGTGGGCACGGGGGCGGAGCGGCATGTGGGGGCGGTTCAGTCTGTCGTCACGACGGGGGCCGTGACGCAGATCCGGGAATCGTGCCTGGCGGCGGGCGAGCGCATGGACGGGGAGGCGGTACACGCCGCGCTGACGGGGGCGGTCGTATCGCTGCGGCCGCAGGAGTTCCTGGGAGAGGTGTTGATTCCGCTGCTGCACGAGGTGGGTGAGATGTGGCATGCCGGGCAGGTCGGTCCTGCGCAGGAGCACACTGTGACGGAGGCCGCGCGGCGGGTGTTGTCGTGGATGCTCGAAGCATACGCACAGCCGGTATCCGGTCCTCTGATTGTGGCCACGACGCCATCGGGTGAGCAGCACGAGCTGGGTGCGATGGCGGTGAGCGCGGTGGCGCTGGACGCGGGTTGGCGCGTCGCGTACCTGGGGCCGTCGTTGCCGGCAGCGGAGATCGCGCGCGCGGCGCGTCGTTTGAATGCTGCCGCAGTCGCACTGAGCGTGGTGAACGACGGCGTGGTCGAATCGGCCGCGCGTGAGATGTTGGAGCTGGGCGAGGCACTGCCGGAGGGGGTAACTATGCTGGTGGGGGGCCGCGGGGCAGAGGCCGGTCGAGCGCCGCTGGAGTTGGCGGGTGCGCGGGTCATCACCGATCTGGACGAGCTGCGCAGCATGCTGAGTGCGGGGGGCCGCATCGCGGGGGTCAGCGCATGAGTTCCCGGGCCGTGGTGATCGGCAGCGGGTTTGGCGGTCTGGCGGCGGCCGTGCGACTGCGCGTGCGCGGTTACGATGTCACGCTGCTGGAGGCACTGGACCAGCCGGGTGGACGGGCGCGTGTGTTCCGGCAGGACGGGTTCACGTTCGACGCGGGCCCGACCGTGATCACGGCGCCGTACCTGCTGGAGGAATTGTTCGCGAGTGCCGGTCGCGACGCCCGCGACTATTTCGAGCTGATGCCTGTCGACCCTTTCTACCGGATCATGTTCCACGATGGCAGTTCGTTCGACTACTTCGGCGATGACGAGCGGCTGTATGCCGAGATCGAGAAGTTCGATGCACGGGACGTGGATGGCTATCGCCGGCTGGTCCGGCACGCGCGGCGCATCTTCGAGGTCGGTTACGAACAGCTTGCGGATCGCCCGTTCACGCACGCGACCGACATGCTACGGGTCCTGCCCGCGATGCTCCGCCTGGGCAGTCATCGCAGTGTGCATGCGGTAGTATCGTCGCACATCCGTGACGAGCGCCTGCGTCAGGCATTCAGCTTCGAGCCCCTGCTGGTAGGCGGGGATCCGTTCCGCACTACATCGATCTACCTGCTGATCCACTGGCTCGAGAGGAAGTGGGGCGTGCACTTCGCACGCGGCGGTACGACGTCGATCGTGCACGGACTGGTGCGTCTGCTCGGCGACATCGGCGTCGATGTGCGAATGAGCTCACCGGTAGCCCGCATCCGGGTGCAGGGCGGCAGGGCGACGGGAGTCGAGCTGGAGTCCGGCGGGCAGATCGACGCTGACGTCGTGGTGAGCAATGCCGATCCGTCGTGGGTCTACCGGAACATGCTTGCCGCTGGTGAACGGCGCCGGCACAGCGAGCGGCGGCTTCGGCGCGTCCGTCAGTCCATGGGGCTTTTCGTGTCGTACTTCGGCACGTCGCGGCAGTATCCGGACCTGAAGCATCACACCATCGTGCTCGGGCCGCGCTATCGCGGGCTGTTGCGCGACATTTTCCAGCGCCGCGTGCTCGCCGACGATTTCTCGCTCTACCTGCACGCGCCTACCCGCTCCGATGCATCGCTGGCTCCGGACGGTAATGAGGCTTTCTACGTGCTGTCGCCGGTGCCGAACAACCGCAGCGGCATCGACTGGTCCGTGCGCGCGGAGGAGTACGAGGAGCGCATCATGCGCGCGCTCGAACAGCGCCTCCTGCCAGGTCTGACCTCGAGTGTCGTGACACGACGGGTGCTGACGCCGCACGACTTCGAGCGCGACCTTCGATCGGTGGATGGGTCCGCGTTCGGACCGGAGCCGGTACTCACGCAGTCCGCATACTTCCGCTACCACAACGTGTCGGACGACGTGAACGGCCTGTATTTCGTGGGCGCGGGCACCCATCCGGGCGGCGGCGTACCCGGCGTGCTCCAGTCTGCGCGCGTGCTCGACCGGGTCGTGCCCGATCCGGCGGTCCGCAGCCCGGTTCCTCTGCGCAAGCCGTCACGCGGCGCCGCCTGAGTGTGACGTACCTGCAGTTCCACCTGGTCTTCATCGTGCCGCCGCTCGTGGCTCTGCTGCTTGCAGTGCGTAATGCCGGCACGGTGCTCGGGCCGCGAGCACGATGGGTGCTCCCCGTCATGGCCATGGTCGCGCTCCTGTATACGACGCCGTGGGACAACTACCTGGTGTATCGTGGCGTGTGGTGGTACGGCGCCGATCGGGTGCTCGGCACGATCGGCTGGGTGCCGGTGGAGGAATATCTGTTCTTCCTGCTGCAGCCGCTGCTGACGGGCGCGTGGACGTACCTCGTGCTGATGCGGCGTCCGCCTGCCGCTTCACAGTTGCGGTCCGCCTCGGACTTCGTCCCGCCCGCCCCGGACCTGCTGGCGGGGCTCGGCAGCGTCCGCATGCTGGGCGCTTCCATCTATCTGCTGCTCGCCGGCATCGGCCTCTTCGCACTGACCGTCGAACGCGGGCTCTACCTCGGGCTCATCCTCGCCTGGGCTGCCCCCGTTCTCGCCGCGCAGTGGCCGTTCATCGCGCGCGGTGTTGCGGCGGCGCCGGGCCGTTTCGCGGCCGCCGTCGGCGTGCCCACGCTCTACCTGTGGATTGCAGATCGCATTGCGATCGGCGCCGGCATCTGGAGCATATCACCGCGGTTCACCACGGGCATCCACATCGCAGGACTGCCGCTCGAAGAGGCGGCGTTCTTCCTGGTGACGAATCTGCTCGTGGTGCAGGGCGTGCAGCTGTTCCTGCAGCCGTCGCTCGCGCGCCGTACTGCGGCGCTGCAGCACGCATGAGTGACTACGACGCGATCGTCATCGGCGCCGGCCACAACGGCCTCGTTTGCGCGGCCTACCTGGCGCAGGCGGGGCAGCGGGTGTGTGTGCTGGAGAAGCAGAAGCGGGTCGGCGGTGCGGTAGCCACGGAGGAGGTTGTGCCGGGCTACCGCTTCGACCTCGGGGGCAGCGCCCACATCCTGATCCGGCTGACGCCGATCGCGGAGGAGCTCGGCCTGTCGGAGTACGGTCTCGACTACATCGAGATGGATCCGCTTTTCTTCGCTCCCTCCGAGGACGGCGATGCGCTGTTCATCCATCGCGATCTGGAGCGCACGGCTCATGAAATCGAGGAGCAGTTCCCCTCGCAGGGGACGGCATACCTCGAGTTCTGCCGCCGCTGGACGCCGTTCGCGCGCATGGTCCGCGATTCGTTCCTCGACTCGCCCGGCCCGCTCCAGCTGGGCCGCCGGTTCGGCCTGAACCGCGCCATGCGCAGCGACTGGCAGCGAGCGCTCGGCGAGATCATGCAGCCGTATGGCGATCTCGCCGCGCAGTACTTCACCGAGGAGAAGCTCCTGGCTCCGCTGGTGTGGATGGCGGCGCAGTCCGGTCCGCCGCCGTTCGAGCCGATGGGCGCTCCCTTCCTTCTCTGGCAGCCGCTGTACCACGAGGGAGGTATCGCGCGCCCGCGCGGCGGATCCGGCATGCTGACCGTAGCGCTGCGGCGCCATATCGAGGCGCACGGCGGCGTGGTCCGGACGGATACACGGGTGGACGGCATCGAGGTGCGCGGCGGCCGTGCGACAGGAGTGCGGGCGGGCGGCGAGTCGATCACGGCCCGCGCAGTGATCGCGGCATGCCATGCGCAGGACACGTTCGGGCGGCTGCTTCCGCCCGAGCACAGACCGGCAGCCGCGGCGGGCATGCGGACGGGCAACGGCTTCGGCGCTGTGCTCCGGCTCGCGCTCGACTCGCCGGTCCGCTACTCCGCCCATCCCGGCGACGAGGCGCGCATCGGCCTTCAGCTGCTCTGTCGCAGCCGCAACCAGATCGATGCGGCATACGCGGACTACCTGTGCGGCCGGCCGGCTGCGGATCCACCCATCGTGGCAATGACGTTCTCCGCGATCGACGACTCACTGGCGCCGCCCGGTGGCGAAGTCCTCTGGCTCTGGGCCCAGTACTACCCGTATCGGCTCGCCAGCGGGACCTGGGATGACATCGGCGATGAAGTTGCCGACGGCATTATCGCTGCATTCGAGCGCTATGCACCCGGCACGCGCGCGAAGGTGGTCGGCAGCCTCTTCCAGCACCCGCTCTGGCTGGAGCGCGAGCTCGGCCTGCACCATGGCAACGTCATGCATCTGGAGATGAACGTGGCGCAGATGTTCGCCCTGCGACCGTTCGCCGGCATGAGCGGCTACCGCACTCACCTGAAGGGACTGTACCTGAGCGGAGCCAGCACGCATCCCGGCGGCGGCATCATGGGTGCGTCCGGCCGCAATGCAGCTCGCGTGGTGCTCCGCTCACTGGAGCGTCGCTGGTTCGGCCGCGGCCTGCCATGATACCCGCCGCGCCATCGCTCATGCAGCACGATGGCGCGTACGCCCCTCGTCCGTCCGCAGCGGAGCGCAGGGAAGCGGACCGGGAGCGGTTCCTGACCCTCCTAGCCGCACTGCGCCGCCTGCGTGAGGTCGAGCTCGGGCGCCGGCGTGCGGGCCTCGTTCGGCTGCACGCAGACTGCAAGTACATGCTGCTCGCCTACGACGAGCGCGGGATGCGCGAGCTGGGCGGTATCGTGGCCACTGTCGCGAGCCGCCCCTGGAGCGATTCGATCCGCCTCTACCGCGACGGCATCATGCGCGCACTGGAGAAACCCGCGACGCTGCGCGGACATGTGAACGCACTCATGCACGCGTTCGGCCATCTCTCCGACCGGTTGACCGATGCGGAGCGGTCGCATTTTCTCGGGCACCTGACCGATCTCCGGAACGCTCGCAGCACGCCGGCCGCTGCGCTGGCTGTGCTGCGCACATGGGTGCTGCAGTTCGATGTGCCCTATCTTGCAGCACAGGCATATTTCGACACTCACGCCCGGCGGAGCCTGCACCATGGATACAGCCACTGCCGTTCTCGCGGATATCCGCGACGCCTTCTCGCTGCAGCGCTCGCTGGCCGAGCGCGCCATCGCACAGCTCGACGCGACGGATCTGTTCCGCACGGCGGGTGACGACGCCAACAGCATCGCCGTGCTGATGAAGCACATCGGCGGCAATCTGCGCTCACGCTGGACCGAGCCGTTCACGACGGATGGCGAGAAGCCGGATCGCGATCGCGATTCCGAGTTCATCATCGAGTCCGACGACGCGTCGTCCGTGCGCGGTGTCTGGGACCGTGGGTGGAGCGTCCTGGACGCCACCCTCGTCGCCATGACACCATCGGATCTGCAGCGAACCGTGACCATCCGGGGCGAGCCGGGTACGGCGACGAAGGCGCTGGTGCGGAGTCTGGCCCACACGTCGCAGCACGTTGGTCAGATCATCCTGCTCGCCCGGCAGTGGAAGGGGGCGGACTGGCAGACGCTGAGCATCCCACGTGCGCCGCGCGCGTAACGCGACAGCAGCGGACGATACTGTCTGAACGAGAACGGCACGGCGCACTCACTGCGTGGTGGGAAAGACCAGCTCGCGCAGCGAATCGGCGAAGACGTTGTGCTGTTCGGCGACGACCCGGCAACGCGCATCGAGGGCGCGCACGGAGTCCTCGAGCGGCGGCCATGCAGCCACCGAGTCGTTGTACGCGTTGAACACGGACATATAGAGCCTGAAGCTGTCCACGGGCACGCCGCGCTGATCGAGCGCCTCCAGCTCGCGGACGCGCGCCCGCATGGAATCGAGCCGGCGCCCGTATTCCCTCAGGTCTGCCGCGCGCTGATCCACTTCGGAGCGGCACGAGTCCGCGCGGTTCCGCAGCGTCGCCAGCGTGTCGCGCAGGATTTCCTGCGGACTGTGACGCATGGCGCGCACACCGCGGAACGCCAGCACGACCACCACCACGATACCTGCGATGATGAGCCACGAGCGGAGACTGGGGCGGTAGCTGTCCATACGCACAGATTAGCAGCATTCGCGCGCCGCTGCCATTGCAGGCGCATGCGCGTGCCGCGCAATGATATCGGAGCGCATGGTGGATCGGGTGGAGCGGGTGCTGCTGACCGCTCCACCCGACGACTTGCTGATCCACAGCGAAAGGCGGCTCGACCTAACGCTGTGCGACCGCAGCCGGCGGCAGACGCAGCGACGCAACCACGCCCGCGTGATCGGCCGGCCACAGACCGGACGGCAGACGGTCCACGGATTTGTCACCGACGAGCTCCACGCGCGCGCCGATCGAGCCCTGTGGCGCTGTCCTGAACCCGCGCACGAACACGACATCCAGGCGCTGATCCAGCAACGGCATCGTGTTGAGCAGGTCCTCTGCGTGACAGCACGTGTAGCCCGGCTCGCCGACACGATGCCATACATCCTCGAATCCGGCTGCGACGATGTTGTTGTACGTCGGTGTCTGCGTGCCGTCCGCCGCCGAGTTGAAGTCCCCCACCATCACTACCGGCAGCGGCGATGCCGTAGCGATCGCCACCAGCTCCGCTCCCTGCAACACCTGGATCGGAGCGACGGCCTGCACCTCCAGATGCGTGGAGATGAAGCGGAATGTGTGATCGTATACCGTCGCGTCGATCGAGGCCCAGCCCCGCTGCTGACTGAGCAGCGGTCCGCCCGGCCCCCCGATCGGCAGGTCCACCCGCGCGGCGAACACGGCGCCCTGCGGATTGGAAACCGGCACGTCGGAACGCGCCAGGATCACCTCGCGGTCCGTGAAGCGCACGTCATCGAACGGGAATGGAGCCAGCCCGGTGTAGACCGGCAGCTCGACCACGGTGCCAGTGACTTCTGCGACGACATCGTAGGATAGGCCGCGCGCGTCCAGTGAGTCGAGCAGGAGCTGCACGAAATCGTACGCCACCGTCGTGGCCGGCGTCTGGCCGCCCACAGCCGCGTCTCCCGGCGACTGAATGTGATACAGCACCGCCTCCTGCAGCCCGACGAGGTGCGGTGACGTACGCGCGATCTCGTCAGCCAGGGCGCCTGCCCGCGCGGGGAAGTTCGACGCCTGAATCCGCGCCCAGACCTCGGCCGCGATAACCGGTATCAGCTGCGGTGACGCGGCCTGGATGATCGGGGTCAGGTCCGCCCCGAGAAATACGTTGCGCGTCATGACCGTCGGGCCGAGCGCACCCTGAATGGCCAGAGCGTCGTGCGCTGGCGCGGTCGGGTCCTCATAACCGTCGGCGCAGGCCGAAGACGCGAGCAGTACGCTTGTGAGCAGGAGCAGGGGTCGAGACATGGGGGCCTCCGTGTCGTCGTGGGGTGCCGCGCGATCCCGCGGCTGGACCGGCTCCGCCGGAGCGACGTGCCGGGCTCACGCACGCTACACCAGCGTCGGGCGTTGATAAATCCGGATGATGACGTAGCCATACCGGTCACACTTACGTATGCTGGTCTCCGTCACCCGCCCGAACCACTCCCGCACCGGAGCGCACCATGGCACGCAAGCTGATCGTAGAAGCGATCGGAACGTTCTTCCTCGTCCTGACCATCGGTCTGGTCGTGCTCGAGCCCGGCGCCGGCGCGCTCGCGCCCCTCGCCATCGGCTCCGTCCTCATGGTGATGATCTACGCCGGCGGCCACATCTCCGGTGGCCACTACAATCCCGCCGTCACACTCGGCGTCTTCCTCCGCCACCGCGCTACCGCTGCCGAGCTCGGCGGCTACTGGGTCGCCCAGGTGATCGGCGGGGTCTGCGCCGCCCTCGTCACCGGGTATCTCAAGCCCGATGCCGTCGTCACCGCCGCCGACCCGGCAACCGGTCAGGCCTTCGTCGCCGAGTTCCTGTTCACGTTCGCCCTCGTCTACGTCGTCCTCAATGTCGCCACTGCCCGCGGCACCACCGGCAACTCCTATTTCGGCCTCGCCATCGGCTTCACCGTGCTCGTCGGCGCCTATTCCGTCGGCGCCATCTCCGGTGGCGCCTTCAATCCCGCCGTCGCCGTCGGCATCACCGTCCTCGGACTCAGCGCACCGTCCTTTCTCTGGGTCTTCATCGTCGCCAACCTCCTCGGCGGCGCCGCCGCCGGATTCCTGTTCAACGCCCTCGACATGGGCGATGACAAGGCGCTGACCGCCACCCCCGAGGAACAGGCGCGGCTCAGGACCGCCGCCGAAACCTGACACCGCCCGCTCCCGGGTACGCTGCACGGCCGGTCTTTCGACCGCCGTGCAGCCGTTCCTCCTACTCTCCCACCGCCACCCGTCCCGCGACCAGGCCCCTGGCCCTTCGCCGCCTTGCTTCGGCTTTTGTTCGGTATCATCTTTCGGTAAATCTTCGGCCCGGATCCTCAGCATGTAACTGAGAGGCACGAAGTGCATCGCCCGCCTGAGAGTGGCAGGCCGTCCGCCGTGTGCTCCGTGTGCTCTGTGGTAAAAAGTCCGTTGTCCTCGACCTACCTCAACCTCTCGTCCGGGATCTTTGAATTACGCAGAACTACGCACGCACTCGGCGTTCTCCTTCGGTGACGGCACGGTGACGCCGGAGTCGCTGGTCGAACGCGCCGCGCAACTCGGGTACGCTGCGCTGGGCCTCACCGACACGGCCGATGTCGGCGGTGTGATCCGCTTCACGCTGGCGGCGGAGAAGGCGGGCATCCGGCCGATCGCGGGAGTGGAGCTGAAGGTCGACGGCCACCCGATGGCGCTGCTCGCGCGCGACGCGGAGGGCTACCGCAACATCGCCGCACTCGTGACGAAGTCACGGCTGGGCGATGTCGCCCGCTGGCAGGACTCTGCCGCCGTCAGACCCGCTCCCCCACACGAACACGCTCCAGCTCCCGCTCCCGGTTTCGTCCCCGAAGTCCGACGCCGGCGCGAGAACGACAGGGGTGTCAACCTGGAGCGGAAGTATGCGGTGCCGCTGCCGGAGCGCGGCCGCGCGTCGCTGACGTTCGATGATCTGATTGATCACGCGGGCGGCGTCTGGTGTCTGACGGGTCCGTCGACGGGCGAGCTTGCGACACTGGTGCGGACGGAGCGTCGCAGTGAGGCGCTGTTCCAGCTGGAGCGGTGGCGCGACGTGTTCGGGGAGCGGCTCGCGCTGGAAGTGCAGCTGCATCATGTGGGCGGCCACGAAGCCGCACTTGCAGGAGCACTGATCGAGCTGGCGGAGAAGAGCCGCACGAAGTGGTGCGTGTCGAACGATCCGCGGTATGTCGACAGTGCCGGCCGTCTGGTGCACGACCTGCTGACGGCGAACCGTGCGGACGTGTGCGTGCACACTGCGGCGTCGTGGGGACTGCTGCTGCCGAACGGCGAGTGGCGGCTCAAGTCGCCGCAGGAGATGGCGCAGCTGTGGCAGGGCAGGGAGGTGGGGATCGAGGCGACGCGCGACATCGCGCTGGACTGTGCACCGTTCGATCTGCGCTGGCTGCGCCCGCCGATGCCGCACTTCCGTGTGCCGCCAGGTGAGACGGACATCACGTGGCTGCGTCACCTGGTGTACGAGGGAGCACGCGAGCGATGGGGTGAGCTGGACGAGCGGCAGCGTGCGCAGATCGAGCACGAGCTGGGCGTCATCGGACGCCTCGACTTCGCCGGCTTCTTCATTGTCATGTGGGATGCAATACGATTCGCCCGCAGCCGCGACATCCTGTGTCAGGGACGCGGCAGCGCGGCGAACAGTGCGGTCGCGTACTGTCTCGGCATCACGGCCGTCGATCCGATCCGTCACGGGCTGCTGTTCGAGCGCTTTCTCTCGGAGGTACGCACGGACGGGCGCACGGAGGCGCCGGACATCGATGTCGACTTCGAGATGCACCGGCGCGAGGAGGTGCTCGACTACATGTACGACAGCTACGGCCGGGCGCACTCCGCGATCACGTGCGTGACGCAGGCATACCATGCGCCCACCGCGCTGCAGGACATGATGCGCGCGCTCGGCTATCCGGCGGAGCAGGCGTTTGCACTGTCGAAGCGCATGCATCATATGGAGCCGTCCGCCGCCGTCGAAGAGCTGAAGGGCGGCCTTGCGGAGGCGCACGGCCTGGATCTGGGTGACGCGAAGGGTCGCGCACTGTTGTCTGCCCTCCCGGTCCTGGACGATGTGCCGCGCCTGCGCTCGACGCATCCCGGTGGCTTCGTGCTCTCGTCCGCGCTGCTCGGCGATTACATGCCCATCGAGCACACCACCATGGGGCGCACCATCCTGCAGTTCGACAAGGATGACCTCGACGAGGCTGGCGTCCCGAAGTTCGATTTCCTCGGACTCGGCGGCCTGTCCGCCATCCATCTGTCGTTCGATGCGATCGAGAAGCGGACAGGTGAGAAGATGGAGATGTACCGGCTGCCGGTCGATGACGCGAAGACGTACGACATGATCGCGCGCGGCGACACGGTCGGTACGTTCCAGATCGAGAGCCGCGCCCAGATCCAGTCGATCCTGCAGACGAAGCCCGAACGGCTCTACGACATTGTCGTGCAGGTCGCGCTGATCCGGCCGGGGCCCATCCAGGCGCGCTTCGTCCATCCCTACACCGAGCGGCGGCGCGGCCGCGAGACCGTTCACTATCCCGATCCCGTCCTCGAGCCGATCCTGCGCCGCACCTACGGCGTCCCGATCTTCCAGGAGCAGGCCATGGCCATCAGCATGGCGCTCGGCGGCTTCACTGCAGGCGAGGCCGATGAGCTGCGTCGCGCGATGGGGCACAGGAGAAAGCTGCCGAAGCTGCACGCTGCACTCAGGCGCCTTCACGATGCCTGCGTCGCCCGCGGTGTCGCTCCCGAGGTGGCCGAAGAGGTCGTCCAGGATCTCTATTCGTTCGCGAACTACGGCTTCCCCGAGAGCCACGCGTGGAGCTTCGCACTCATCGCGTACGCAACCGCCTACCTGAAGGCGAACTATCCCGCCGAGTTCTTCCTCGGCATGCTCAACGCCTGGCCCATGGGCTTCTACCCGCCCGCCACGCTCGTCCACGATGCGCGGCGCCACGGCGTCAGAGTGCTCGGGCCGTGTCTGAGGGATGGGGAGTGGGATTGTACGATCGAGATTTCAGGAGCACACGGAGCAGGGGCAGGGGCAGGGGAAGGGGAACAACGAAAATTTAACCACAGAGCACACAGAGCACACAGAGCACAGACAACGGATTCATTTTTTGAACAGCAACAGCAACAGCAACAGCCGGAGCCGCATCGGGAGCAAGCCGGCCGGGAATCTGTTGAAGTTGAAAAAAATGATCCGTCCTCAGTGTGCTCAGTGTGCTCTGTGGTGAAAAATCCGTCCTCTGAGTGCTCTGAGTGCTCTGTGGTGAATGAAGTTGTTGTTCCCCCTGATCCCTCTCCCTCTCCCGCCCTCCGCATAGGCTGGCGCCACATTCGCGGCCTCGGCAACGGCGCGCGCGAGGCTCTCCAGGCCGCTCACGTGCAGGGGCCGTTCACCAGCATTGCGGATGTGGTGAGACGGGCGCAGCTGTCCCGCGCCGATGCGATTCATCTGGCGCGTGCCGGTGCATTCGAAGCGTTCGAGCCGGGTCGGCGACGGGCTGCATGGGAGGCGCTCCGGGTCGCTGGTGATGTGCTGCCGCTCGCGCCGGCGCGCACGCTCGTGTTCGAGCCGCGCGAGCTGGATGGTGAGGAGCGGATCTTCCTGGACTATCTGGCCACGGGGATCTGTGTCGATGGTCACCCGATGGAGCACATGCGTGCGCGCCTGAACGAGCTGGGTGTCACCTCGAGCGCGGATCTCCAGCGGCATCCGCCGGGCAGCCGCATCGTGGTCTCGGGTCTCGTGGTCGCGCGCCAGCATCCGGCGACGGCGAAAGGTACGGTTTTCATTCTGCTCGAGGATGAGTTCGGCTACATGAACGTGATCGTGCCGCGGCCGCTGTACCAGGAGAATCGCGAGGTGGTCAGGCACGCGCCGTTCCTCGCCGTCGAGGGACGATTCGAGCGTGAGGACATGGTGATGAACATCGTCGGCCGGAGGTTCCGCGAGCTGAAGGTGGGACGGACCGCGCGGGAGGCAGGGCGGCGCGAGAAGTTGAATTTCCGGTCCCGTGACTTCCATTGAGCGGAGTGGAAGCGGCCGGCCTGACGGCGGCGCTGGCACTTCGATCCAGGAGGAGCCATGGCGGGCGTGGCGCAATGGTCTCAGATTCGACCGTGACCCCCACTCAGGAGAATCACGTGCGTACCAGGACGCTCACCAGCCCCCTCCTTTCCGTTGCCGCGGCCGTCGCCCTTGGACTCGCGGGCTGCGGCGGTGACGACCCGCCCGCTGACGGCGACGTGGCAGCTGCGGATACCCGCGCGGACTCGTCGATGACACCGCTTGCCGAACAGTACGTGAAGCTCGTACTCGCGGTGGGCGAGCATGATGACGGCTATGTTGATGCGTACTATGGCCCCGCCGCCTGGCGCGAACAGGTGGCTGCGGAGCAGATGCCGCTCGATTCGATCGCGCGCCGTGCGCAACGACTGATCGGGGACGTTCGTGCCGTGGAGCTGGGTGATGCATCAGAGCTCGTACAGCTCCGTCAGCGCTACCTCGCACGTCAGCTCGAGGCGCTCGGCGCATACGTGAAAATGCTGCAGGGCGAGCGCCTCTCGTTCGACGAGGAGTCCCAGGCACTCTATGACGCGACGGCGCCCACGCATGATGAGGCGCATTTCCGTTCGCTGCTCGACAGCCTGGAGAGCGTTCTGCCGGGCACCGGTCCCATACCGGCGCGGCTGGAGGCGTACAAGCGGGATTTCGTAATTCCGACGGAGCGTCTGGACACCGTGTTCAGGACGGCGATCGACGAGGCGCGCCGCCGCACGGCTGCGAACGTGCAGCTGCCGGCCGACGAGAGCTTCACGCTGGAGTACGTGACCGACAAGTCCTGGAGCGGCTACAACTGGTATCAGGGCGGCAACAGCAGCCTGATCCAGATCAACACGGACCTTCCCATCTTCATCGACCGTGCGATCGATCTCGGCGCGCATGAAGGATACCCCGGCCATCACGTGTACAACGTGCTGCTCGAGGAGAACCTGGTGCGGCAGCGCGGCTGGCCGGAGTACAGTGTTTATCCGCTGTTCAGTCCGCAGTCGCTCATCGCCGAAGGCAGTGCGAACTACGGTATCGACGTCGCGTTCCCCGGCGCGGAGCGAGTGGCATTCGAACGTGACGTGCTCTTTCCGCTCGCCGGTCTCGACTCGTCACGCGCGGAGGAGTACGCCCGCGTGCGGTCCCTGGTCGACCGGCTCAGCTACGCGGGCAACGAGGCGGCGCGTGCGTACCTGAACGGCACGATCAGCGCGGACTCGGCGGCCGCCTGGCTCAATACGTACGCGCTCATGGAGCCGGCCCGGGCACAGCAGCGCGTGCGATTCTTCGACACGTATCGCAGCTATGTGATCAACTACAACTACGGCCGTGACCTCGTAGCCTCGTACGTCCAGAGCCGCGGCGGCACGGTCGATGACCCGGCGCGCCGCTGGGACGTTTTCAAGGAGCTGCTGTCCACACCGCGCCTGCCCTCGGACCTGCGGTGAATGACTGACGTCCTGCATATGCCGGCCGCGGCGGCGCGAAGACTCCACCTGCACGCGCAGGGTCTCGACCGCCGCACCCGCCGTCGCGCCCGCAAGGCCGATGTCCTCGACGCGATCCGCCGGATGGGTGTGCTCCAGATCGACACCATCAGCGTGGTCGCGCGCAGCCCGTACCTGGTGCTCTTCAGCCGGCTCGGCGCGTACGACCGTGCATGGCTGGACGAGCACCTCGCGGAGGGTGCGCTGTTCGAGTACTGGGCGCACGAAGCGAGCTTCCTGCCGATCGAGGATTACCCGCTCGTCCGGCACCGCATGCTCGAGCCGGAGCGGATGGGCTGGAAATACCGCGCCGAATGGGTGAAAGAGCATCGTCACGAGCTCGAGCGGGTGCTGGCGCACATCCGCGAACACGGTCCAGCGCGCTCCGTTGACTTCGAGCGGCGTGCGGGCGCGGCGTCCGGCTGGTGGGAGTGGAAGCCGGAGAAGCGGGCGCTCGAGGCATTGTTCACGTCCGGCCACCTCATGGTCGCGCGGCGGCATTCTTTTCAACGCGTTTACGACCTGCGGGAGCGCGTCCACGCGGACTGGTCGGATGACACTCTGCCGCCACGCGAGGAAGTGGACCGGCAGCTCGTGCTGCGTTCAGTCCGCGCCATGGGCATTGCCACGGCCCGCTGGATCGCCGACTACTACCGCATGCCGAAGCGGGAGGCGCCCGCGCAGACGCTGGCGCTCGCGGCAGCCGGTGATCTGGTCGAGGTGCGCGTAGACGGCTGGAGCGAGCCCGCATACATCCATCGCGATGACGTAGAGACCGCCCGCGCGGCCGCCGACAACGCGCTACGCCCGACGCTCACCACCCTGCTGTCGCCGTTTGATCCCGTCGTCTGGGATCGCGCACGTGCGCGGACGATGTTCGGTTTCGACTATCGCATTGAATGTTACACGCCGGCGGCGAAACGCCAGTACGGCTATTTCGTGCTGCCCATACTGCGTCGCGGCGAGCTGGTCGGCAGGCTCGATGCGAAGGCGCACCGGCGTGACGGCACGTTCGAAGTGAAATCTCTGCATCTCGAGGAGGGCGTCCGCGCCAGTGACGCTCTGCTGCGCGACATCGCCGGCGCAATTGTGGATGCGGCCGCCTGGCATGATACGCCGCACGTCATCATCCGTCGCACGACGCCGCGTGACGTGCGGCGGGGCCTCGCGGAGTTCGTCAGGCGTCGCTGACCGGATCCGGGCCCGGATCGCCGTCCCCCTGCGGCTCAGGGTTCTGCGCGTCCTCGTAACCCTTGCGGACGGTCGGCTCGTGCTCGTGGACCTTGCCCGGGCGGTTCGATGTCTGCGGAGACTGCTTCGGAGCGCGCTGCCCGGCGCCAGCGCCCTGCCCGCCGCTGCTCGTGCCCGCAGCACCCTGCTCCTTCGTCACCCCGCCGGGGGCGTCGCTGTCGACATCCTTCATTTTCTTTCGATCCGCCATGATCCGCCCCCTGCTGACGTACAAACGGTCGGGCCCTGCCGGGCGCTGACAGAAAGAAGGTGCAATTGACAGGCCTTTACAGTATTCGCGGTCGCGGCGCGACATTCAATCCGCCCAACCGCTTCGAGCCGATGGAGGTGATCCCGGACGGCGATACACTCGACGCCGACCTCGCGGAGGACGAGCTGCCCCTGCCGCGCACCCGCTTCCTGCGCGACACCACGCGGACCATCCTGGCGAGCAATGACAGTCCGGACGTCGGGTTCTCGAAGAGCATCAATCCGTACCGCGGCTGCGAGCACGGCTGCATCTACTGCTTCGCCCGACCGTTCCACGAGTACATCGGCTTCAGTGCGGGCGTCGACTTCGAGACGAAGATCCTGGTGAAGCCGGATGCGCCGCAGCTGTTGCGCAGCGAGCTGATGAAGAAGTCGTATACACCGGAGACCATCGTCATCAGTGGTGTGACGGACTGTTATCAGCCGATCGAGCGGAAGCTGCGCATTACGCGCGGCTGTCTGGAAGTTCTCGCCGAGTTCCGCAATCCTGTCGGCATCATCACGAAGAATCATCTCGTAACACGTGACATCGATGTGCTCTCCGAGCTGGCTGCTCACAATGCCGTGTCGGTGAATCTGTCGATCACGACGCTTGATGAGAAGCTGCAGCGGGTCATGGAGCCGCGCACGTCGATTCCGAAGCGGCGGCTGATGGCAGTCGAGAAGCTGGCTGCGGCGGGAATCCCCGTCGGGATCATGGTCGCGCCGATCATTCCGGCGATCACGGATGAGGAGATGGGCGACATTCTGAAGGCCGCGCGCGACGCGGGCGCGAAGTGGGCTGGCTACGTGGTGCTGCGTCTGCCCCACGCGGTCGCGCCTCTGTTCGAGGACTGGCTGACCCATCACTTTCCCGACCGGAAGGAGAAGGTCCTGAACCGGGTGCGCGCCATGCGCGGCGGCAGACTGTACGATTCGACGTGGGGCGAACGGGGACGGGGCACGGGCGAGATGGCCGACCAGATCGGCGCTCTGTTCAGGGCCGCGCGGAAGAAGGCCGGCTACGACGAGACGGCGGATCGCTACGCGCTTTCCACGGCGGCGTTTCGGCGGCCGCATCGGCACGGCCAGCTGGGGCTGTTCGAATGACGGCGGGATTGCGATCGTCAGGCTTCGCGGTCGGCATCGAGTGACATGTGCTCTCCCTTGAATACGCGGAACAGCAGCCACAGTGAGGGGAGCAGAAGCGCCATGCCCGCCGGCGTCGACCACAGGATGAACAGCAGCGTCGAGCGCGGCGCCGCCGCGTCCGCGAGCGTCAGGCCCGGATAGATGATGTAGGGGCTCTGTGCGATCGCCCAACCGGCGAGCAGGCACGCGATCTGTACCACGGAGCTGATGCGCGCCAGGCGGTAGCGCCGCTCGCGCAGCCACCAGCCGGACAGCAGGGCCGCGATGACCCCGAGCACGACGACGGGTGTCGCGGGCCCGCCGATCAACCCCTGCCACAGATGCGGCGCCTGCGAGCGTACGAGAGGAAGCGCCCCCGCCGACAGCACGACCACGACGGTGCCGGCGAGCAGTGCGCGCGAGCGGAAATCGTCGCGCAATGGCCCGCTCGTTTCGTTTGCGAGGAACACGGCCGCGAGGTATGCGCAGAGCGCGAGCGCGAGTGCGCCAATGAGGAGTGACACGGGCGCAAGCCATGCGGGCGCGCCGGCCGCAGTGGAATCCGCGGGCGCACCGGCGCCGGCGGACACACCGCCGAGGCACATGCCGAGCAGGAGCGGGGTGATCACACTGGCAATGCCGAACACCGCACCCCAGCGGCGCGCACCTGCCTGCACCCCACCGACCGCATCACCGGCCTGGGTATCGCGCACGCTCTGCGGTGAATACGCGCGAAAAACGAACGCGGCACCGCGCAGGATAATGCCGAGGAGGACCAGGTGGAACGGTACGAAGAGCGCGATGCTCAGCTGCTCGTAAGCCCGTGGAAATGCGGAAAAGATGATGACGATCACGAAGATCAACCAGACGTGATTCGCTTCCCATACGGGACCCATGGCATGCGCGATGGCCTCGCGCTGGGCAGCGCGGCGCGGCCCTGTCGCGAACAGGTCCCAGATACCGCC
Source organism: Longimicrobiales bacterium (assembly GCA_035461765.1). Lineage (GTDB taxonomy): Bacteria > Gemmatimonadota > Gemmatimonadetes > Longimicrobiales > RSA9 > SH-MAG3. The sequence goes on along the minus strand of DATHUY010000020.1, from coordinate 15,784 downwards.
GCCGAAGTCCGCGCCGCCGAGAACGGCATAGGCGATGAGCGCGACGACGCCGAGGGCTGCGACGAGCATCTCAGGCGACATGCAGGTTCTCCGGAGTGGATCGGCGGCTGACGGCCAGCCCGCGCAGCAGCGCAACGAGCGCTACGCCGAGCAGCAGATAGAGCACGCTGAAGCCGAACAGCGTGACCGGTACATCGCCGCGGGGCGTCACACCGTCCGCCGTCCGCATGACGCCGTGGATCACCCATGGCTGCCGTCCGACCTCGGTCACGATCCACCCCGCTTCCAGGGCCAGGAAACCGAGCGGTGCGACCACCAGCAGAACGCGCAGCAGCCACGCCGCGTCTCCCCGCTTGCGCCGCCGCATGAGCCAGAACAGCAGTCCTGCACCGATCAGCGCGAAGCCGCACGCCACCATGATCTGGAAAGCGATGTGCGTCAGGAGGACCGGCGGTCGCTCGTCGGCCGGAACCTGATCGAGCCCGGGCACCACATGGTCCGGGGAGTGCCCGAGCAGCAGGCTCAGGCCGCTCGGGATGCGAAGGGCGTAGCGCACCTCTTCGTCTGCCGTCGGGATGCCGCCGATGAGCAGCGGCACGTGCGATGACGTCTCGAAATGCGCCTCGGCCGCAGCGATCTTCGCCGGCTGGTATTCTGCCATGCTGCGTGCCGACCAGTCGCCACTGAGTGGCTGCACCACGGCGGTAATGGTGCCTACGGCGAGCGCGATGCCCAGCGCCGAGCGATGATACGCGTCGCGCCGGCCACGCAGCATCCCCATGGCATACACGCCCGCTACTGCGAAGCCCGTCGCTATGTAGCACGATAGCGATGAATGCAGCGCCATGTGCAGCCACGCGGGGCTCCGGAACGCCGCCAGAGGATGACTGGACGCCAGTGTACCGTCGGCCGCGAGAGTGAATTCGACCGGGGCCTGCATCCACGCGTTGGCCGCAACCACCAGGATGCCGGACATCAGTCCGCTCAGCGCGACGGGTACGCCGCTCCACCAGTGGGCCCGCGGTGAGAGACGGTCCCAACCGTAGAGATAGAGACCGAGGAAGATGGCCTCGATGAAGAACGCGTAGCCCTCGAGGGCGAATGCGGGACCGATCACACCGCCGGCGAGGGCCATGAACCGCGGCCAGAGCAGACCCAGCTCGAATGACAGCGCAGTGCCGGAGACGGCGCCCACGGCGAACGTCAGCGCGGTCGCCTTGCCCCAGGTCCGGGCGAGCTCGCGATAATGCGTCTGACCGGTGTGCAGCCAGCGTGCTTCGGCAATCAGCATCAGCAAGGGCATGCCGATACCGAGCGCGGCGAAGATCATGTGAAAGCCGAGCGACACCTCCATCTGGAGGCGCGCCGCCATCAGGGTGTCCATGACGTGTCCGTTCCCGCAGGGGCGTGGTCCACGGCTCAGTGTAGGTGCGCGTGCCGCACGCGGCCAGTGTACCATCGTCAGCGAGCCGACCGGCCGCTAGGTTGTGCGGATGGATGCCATGATCTTTGCGGCCGGCCTGGGCACGCGCCTGCGGCCCCTCACCCGCGACATACCCAAGGCGCTCGTCGACATCGGCGGCGTGCCGATCCTCGAACACGTGGCACGACGCCTCGTCGACGCGGGCGCCGATCGCCTGATCATCAACACACACCCCCACCCGGATCAGATCCGCGCGTTTGTCCGCGACCGTGACGGCTTCGGCGTCGAGGTGCGTTTCTCTCACGAGCCGGATGCTCCGCTGGATACCGCGGGCGGGCTCCGCCAGGCCCGCGATCTCTTCCGTGCCGACGCGCCGTTCTTCCTGCACAACTGCGACGTCTATTCCGACATCGATCTGCGCGCCCTCTACGAGGCGCATACGGCCGCGCGCGACGGTCGCATCGCCTCCCTGGCCGTCCTGCCGCCCTCCGCCGAGCGCTACCTCATCTTCGACGATGCCGGACTGTGCGGCTTTTCACCCCGTGGCGGCGGTGAGCCCGTCCACGTCCGCCCGGCTGTCGGCGCGCGGGTCCATCGTGATTTCAGCGGCATCCATGTATGCGACCCCGCACTGCTGGGAACGCTCGATGACGACACCGCGCCCTCCATCATCATGCACTACATGAAGCTGAGCGGGGACGGTGCCCGTATCGCGCGCCATGATGCCCTTACGGCCCATTGGATCGACATAGGAACGCACGAGAAGCTGGACGTGGCACGGCGACTGTACAGGGAAGGGACGGCCCGCCATCGCGCTTGACACCGCAACCGCCGCCTGCAGTATTAACCTGAACCCTTCGAGACCCGGGCCCTTGCGGCGCGGGTTCTTCTGTCGATAAGACACAATGACGCTGCCCGACCCGACCATGACGCCGGCGCCGACGCCGACCCGTGTCCGTACGCGTGCATGGGCATCCTTTCCCGCACGACTGGGCGGAGTCGTCCGCCCGCTGCTCACGGCGACGGGCGCCGTATTCGGTGCGGTGGTCGTGCGCTGGCTGCTGGACGCGTCGATCGGCCCGGAGGCGGTATTCCTGCCGTTCGGTCTCGCGGTGCTGGTGGCGGCCTGGGCGGAGGGCCGGCCTGCGGGTATTGCGGCGTCGGTGCTGTCGGCCGTGATCGTGTCCGTTCTGCTGATCGACGGCACGGGCGCTGGCGGCCGGCTGGCGTCGATGGTCATCTTCCTGGCTGCCGGTCTGATTACCACGGCGCTGGTCAGTTCATTACGGAGTGCACGCAGAGCCGCCGAAGTCCATGCAGCCGAGGCGGAGCGTGCGCACAGTCGGCTGCTCGATGAGCGTCGTCTGAACGCGCAGTCGCAGCTGGCGTCGGACCGGGCGCTGCGCCAGAGCGAGTCGCGTTTCCGCCTGCTGGTCGAGAGTGTATCCGACTACGCCATCTTCATGCTCGACCCGCACGGCCGAGTGATGAGCTGGAACGCGGGTGCGGAGCGCATCAAGGGGTATGCGGGCGACGAGATCATCGGCCGCCACTTCTCCGTGTTCTATCCCGCCGTCGACCAGCAGTCGGGCAAGCCGGCGAGCGTTCTGAAGGCGGCGTTGCGCCACGGCCGTCATGAAGATGACGGCTGGCGCGTGCGCAAGGACGGCACGCAGTTCTGGGCGAATGTCGTCGTGTCGCCGGTGCGGCAGGACGACGAACTGCTCGGGTATGCGAAGGTCGTACGCGACCTCACGCGGCGGCATCGTGCCGACGTGCTGCTCGAATCCGTTCTCGACAGCGCGATCGACGGCATCATCGGCGTCGATGAACACGGCACCATTCGCTCGTTCAACGCGGCTGCCGAGCATCTGTTCGGCTATGCCGCGACGGACGTCATCGGCTCGCCCTTCTCCGCGCTCATGCCCGAGCCGTATCGCACCAACGGCATCGAATACCTCGCGCGTCACGCGCGGACCGGTCACGCGCGCATCCTGGGTCGCGGCCGGCAACTCCTCGGACTGCGCGCCGATGGCACGACGTTCCCGCTCGAGCTGGCCGTCAGCGAATTCACTCTCGCCGGGCAGCGCTACTTCACCGGTGTGGTGCGGGATCTCACGCGCCAGCACGCGCTCGAGGAGCAGCTGCACCAGGCTCAGAAGATGCAGGCGATCGGCCAGCTCGCCGGCGGCGTCGCGCACGACTTCAACAACCTCCTCACGATCATTGCCGGTCACACGGAGTTGCTGCTAGGCAGGTACCCCGAGCCCGGCGATCTGAATCACGCGCTCAACGACATACGCGATGCCGGCATGCGCGCGGCCGGGCTGACCCGCCAGCTGCTCGCATTCAGCCGGCGCGCTGTTCTCGAACCGAAAGTGCTCGATCTCAATACAGTCGTGCATGATACGCAGCGCATGCTGCGTCGCATCGTTCCCGAAGATGTCGAGATGGTGACGCGCCTGGCGCCGCGACTGCACCCGGTCAGTGTCGACCAGAGCCAGATCGGCCAGGTGCTGATCAACCTCGTTGTCAATGCGCGCGATGCGATCACGAGCAGTGGTCTTATCGAGATCGAGACTTCGAACTGCGACGTACGGCAGGGGTCCGGGATACATGCTGGTGCGCGCCCCGGCCGCAGCGTGATGCTGACGGTGCGCGACAACGGCGCGGGCATGCCGCCGGACGTGATGAATCGCGTGTTCGAGCCGTTCTTCACCACCAAGCAGACGGGCGCGGGGACGGGTCTCGGCCTGGCCATGGTCTACGGTATCGTGAAGCAGAGCGGTGGGCATGTCGAGGTTCGCAGCGAGACGGGCGCTGGCTCGGAGTTCCGGGTCATTCTGCCTGCCGCGGAGCACGCGCACGTGCCAGCGCCGCCGCCGCCGGACACGGATGAGCCGCTGACGGGCGACGAGACGCTGCTGGTTGTGGAGGACGAGGAATCCGTCCGGCGTCTGGCCGTGCTCGCTCTGCGCGAGCACGGATACCGGGTCATCGAGGCGGGTAACGGCGCCGAAGCGCTCCGCATGCTGGGCACATACAACGGCACCATCGATCTCGTCGTGACCGATGTGGTCATGCCCGTGATGGGCGGGCGCCAGCTCGTCGAGGCGCTCCGGCCCCTGCGCCCTGAAGCGCGCGTTCTCTACGTCAGCGGTTACACCGACGATGCCGTAATACGGCATGGAGTTCAGCGCGCCGACGTGGCGTTTCTGCAGAAGCCCTATACGCCGAGCGACCTGGCGGAAAAGGTGCGGCGCGTGCTCGACGGCCGGGACTGACTTCGCACCGTCGCGTAGCGCCCGTCAGTAGCCGGCCTCGGTGTCCACGATATTGATGAGGTCGCGGCCGGTAAGATAGCGACGCAGATTGTCCAGGATGAGCTCGCCCTCGCGCTCCCAGAAGCGTGTCGAGGTCGCACTCACGTGCGGTGTGATCAGCACGTTGGGCATTGCCCACAGGGGTGAGCCGGCCGGAAGCGGCTCCGTCACGAACACGTCCAGCCCGGCCCCCCGCAGCCGGCCGGCACGCAACGCATCGATCAGTGCGGTCTCATCGATTACGCTGCCGCGCGCGACATTGATCAGCACCGCGCCCGCACGCAGCCGCGCGATCTCGCGGGCGCCGAGCATGCCACTCGTTTTCGGGGTTGCCGGCACAGCGAGCACGAGGAAGTCGCTCATCTCGAGCAGACGGCCGAGCGCGTCCTGGCCGGTAATCAGCTCCACATCGACGCCGTCCGACTGTTCATGGGCCGGCGGCCGCGTGCGCCTGAGCGCAGCCACGCGCATCCCGAGCGCCCGCGCCCGCTGCGCCACCGCACGGCCGATGCCGCCAAATCCGACGATGCCGAGCGTCGCACCGGCCAGCTCCCGCACGCCGCTGTCGCTGCGTTCCCAGATGTCCGGTCGCCACGCCGACTCCTGCTGCGCATGGACGGCATGGTCGAGTCCGCGCGCGAAGTGCAGCATCATCCCGATGGCGGTCTCTGCAATCGGTGCCGCATGGATTCCGGCGGAGTTCGTGAGCACGATCCCGCTCTCGATGAGCTCGGGGTGGAGCAGGGAGGCGACGCCCGCGGCCCCGGTGTGGATCCAGCGGAGCCGGCGAGGCGCCTCGAGGCCCACGGCAAGGATGTCGTGCGGGAGACCGAGACCGAAGTAGATCTCGGCGCCGCGGATGGCGTCCATGGCCTCGGGGCTCGATCCGCCGCCATCACCCCGGCCGCTCACGGGTGCGGCGACCTCGACCAGCTCCCAGTCAACCGGAAGGGTCTCGCGCAGCCGCCGTGTGAGATCGGCGGGCGGCGCCCACGCCGGGCGCTCGTCGCGCATGTTGAACACGGCGCGACGCATGCTCAGCGGTAGTTGCCGAACGTCAGCTCGAGGCCGTAGTCCTGTTCGCGGAGAAACGCCATGACGTTCTGCAGCTCATCGCGTGAGGGGCTCGTCACGCGCAGCTCATCGCCCTGGATCGCGACCTGCACTTTCTTGAAGCCCTGCGCCTTCACATCCTTGACGATCTGCTTAGCGGTTTCGGTCGGGATTCCCTGCGCCAGCTCGATCTCCTGCCGCGCACGGCCGCGCGTCGCGTCCTGCACGGCCCCCGGCTTCAGATTCTTCACCGGCACCTGCCGACGGATCAGCTTCGTCTGCAGCACATCGTAGAGCGCCGTCAGCTTGTACTCGTCGTCCGCTTCCAGGGTGAATTTGCCCGTCTTCGTGTCGAACTCTATCGTGCAGTCCGTTCCCTTGAAGTCGTATCGCGTGGCGATCTCCTTGCGCGCCTGGTTCAGCGCATTGTCGACTTCCTGCAGGTCAGCACCGGTCGTCACGTCGAACGAGTTCTGCTGTGCCATCCGTTCACCTCTTGTCCGTCGATTTGCCCTGCCTCCCACAGCGGGACGCGGGCAGCATGGCCTGATCGAGTCCGTTCAGCCCCGGCAGTCAAGCCGCCGCGGCCCACGCCGTGCACGAATGCCGGCGGCAACCCTGTTATTACGGCGCTGGCACTCCCGATGCAAGCTGGCGCCGTGCGGCTGGCGAGGGAATTGCGCGCGGAGACGAACCATCGTGAGTACGAAGATCTTCCTGCTTTCTCCCGCCAGTGTGGCCGGGCGGCGTGCCCAGCTGCTGCTGGGCCGGGGCGCGTTTCCCCTCGCGGAGCAGCTCCGCAGCGGTGCGGCCGTTCCGCTGTGGGAGGTGTTCTCCTTTCTGAGCGGACTCTATTTTCGCGGCAAGCACGCCTACGCGACCGCATTCGCAGTGCCGCCGGCGGACCTGGCCGGGTCGTACGTCATTACGACGAATCGCGGACTGCTGAGCGCGGACGAGCCGCTGACGGCAGATGATCTGCGCGCGTTCGGCACAGTCCCGATCGACCTCGCCGACGCGCGGTACCGCGATCCGCTGGTTCGCGACACGCAGGCGATCGCCGGGGCCCTGCCGGCGGATGCCAGCGTGGTCCTGCTCGGCAGCATTGCGTCCGGCAAGTACGTCGATGTCCTGAGCGACGTACTCGGCGACCGGCTCCGTTTCCCCGCCGAGTTCGTCGGCCGCGGCGACATGAGTCGGGGCGGCCTGCTGCTGCGCTGCGTCGATGCCGGCACGGAGCTGGATTACGTCCCGCTGGCAGGGACGCCACGGCGCGGCTCACGACCGCCCAGACTGGAACCGAGAAGATGAGCGGGGACGCCACCATGGCGACGATTCCGGGGAAGCAGAAGGGTGACATCACGCTCGACGTCAACGGGCGCGAGGTGCGGCTCACGAACCTCGAGAAGGTGTTCTGGCCCGATGGCGGAATCACGAAGGGCGACCTCATCCAGTACTACCTCGAGATGGCGCCCGCACTGCTGCCGCATCTGGTCGACCGCGCAATGGTCATGAAGCGCTATCCGCACGGCATCAGCGGCAAGTTCTTCTTCATGAAGCGCGCGCCCGATCCGCGGCCGGAGTGGATCGAGACGTGTGCGATCGAGCACGGCTCCGGCAGCGTCATCGATTTTCCCATGATCCAGGACGTCGCGGCGCTGTTGTGGGTGATCAATCTCGGCTGCATCGACCTGAATCCGTGGTACGCACGCTGTGACGACGTCGACCGCCCGGACTTCCTGCATTTCGACCTGGACCCTGTGCCTGATGCGTCATGGGAGCGCGTGGTGGAGACCGCGCTGCTCGTGCGCGAGGCACTCACCGCGCTGCACATGCCCGTGTATGCGAAGACCACGGGCTCCCGGGGCATCCACATCTACGTCCCCATCGTACGCGGCCCGAAGCAGAAGCAGGTCTGGACGTTCGCGAAGCAGCTCGCGCGCACGCTCGAGTCGCACGCGCCGCAGCTCATCACCGCGGAGTACCGGATCGCGAACAGGCCGCCCGACCGCGTGCTGGTGGACTACAATCAGAATGCGTGGGGCCGCACGCTCGCATCCGTATACTCCGTACGACCGCGCGCCGGTGCTACGGTGTCGGCGCCCGTGACGTTCGCGGAGCTCGAGGCAGGCGCACGCATCGAGGACTTCGATCTGTTCAACGTGCCGGGCCGCGTCGCCGAGCATGGTGACCTGTGGGCGGGGCTGCTCGATGCGAACGAGCGGTTCGACCTCGCGCGCTACCTGTGAGCTGCCCCATGTCGCTGAGTACTTCTCACCCCGCCCTCCCGGACGTGTCGCCATGAGCACAGTGATCGACCTGCCGATCCCCCTGGAGTTCGCGCCCATGGAAGCGGAAACGGTCGATGACCTGCCGGCCGGCGCCGGCTGGGCCTATGAGCCGAAGTGGGACGGCTTCCGCTGCCTGGCGTTCCGCGATGGTGACGCGATCGAGCTGCGCTCCAAGGCCGGCAAGCCGCTCACCCGCTACTTCCCGGATATCGTCGCGGCGCTGGCCGGCCTCAACGCCACCCGGTTCGTTCTCGACGGCGAGATCGTGATACCGTTCGAGGACCGATTGTCCTTCGAGCAGCTGCTCATGCGTATTCATCCTGCCGCGAGCCGCGTGCAGAAGCTCGCGCACGCCACGCCTGCCGTGTTCGTGGGCTTCGACCTGCTTCTTTCCAACCGCGGCGGGTCGCTCGTCGAGCGCACGTTCGCCGAGCGGCGTGAGCGGCTGGAAACGTTCGCGGGTCGCTACTTCACGGATGACGTGCGGCTGTCGCCACAGTCGCTCGACATCGAGCAGGCGCGCGCCTGGTTGCGCGGTGGCGCTGACGGGCTCGACGGCGTGATGGCGAAACGACTCGATGAACCGTACCGCAGCGGCGAGCGTGCGGGCATGGTCAAGATCAAGCGCCTGCGTACTGCGGACTGCGTGGTCGGCGGGTTCCGTTATGCGTCGGCGGGGAAGGTGGTCGGCTCACTGCTGCTGGGCCTCCATGACGACGATGGTCTGCTGCACCACGTCGGTTACACGTCGAGCTTCCGCGCCGACGAGCGCGCTGCCCTGACACCGGAGCTCGAGCGGAACGCCGGCGGTGCCGGGTTCACCGGCCGCGCACCCGGCGGACCCAGCCGCTGGAGCACGCGGCGTTCCGACGAATGGGTACCGCTGCAGCCCCGACTCGTCGCCGAGGTGCGCTACGATCATTTCAGTGAGGGTCGCTTCCGGCACGGGACGCGTTTCGAGCGGTGGCGTCCGGACAAGGCGCCGGCGCAGTGCACGTTCGATCAGATCGCACGCGAGGGCCGCTCCACGCTGGCACTCCTGCGATCGGAGTGACCCCCGGCAATCAGTCCTGCCCCGTAGACGACGGCGCGGAGGCCGCGGACGAACGCTCGGACATCGCGGACGAACGCTCGGCTGTCGCGGACGAACGCCCGGACGGCTCCGAGGCGGCGTCCTGCTGTGCGTTCGCCAGGTCGCGCTCATCCGCCATGCGATGTTCGATGCGCTGCCATGCGTCCTTCGCCGCGAGCTTTGCGTCGCTCCACCCGAGACGCGACTCGCCGCGGTTCTCGCGCCAGCCCCGTTCAAGGTCGCGCTCCACCTCGTCCCAGCGGCGGCCCGTCAGGCGAGTGCGGGATTCCCACCCGTAGCGGTACGCCGGCCGGTAATGATCATAGCTGAGCGTCTCGTCGGCATATGGGCGCTTCCGGAAGTTGTCGCGCCAGTACGCGTCCTCCTCCGTCGGGTTCAGCCGTTCCGCGGCCGAGCTTCCGGCGACACCACCCGTCACCGCGCCCACCGCGCCGCCGATCGCTGCGCCGACGGGTCCTCCGACGGCACCGCCCAGAACGGCGCCCGCCACCGCCCCACCCGAGGCGCCTGCTCCGGTGCCGAGCGGGTGCGAGCCCGGTTCGCCGGTGATCGGGTCGGGATTGAGATCGCCGTCGTCGTCCGTATGCAGAACGTTCTCGTCCCCGTCGTGCCTGTGGTGCGCCATTGCGATCCTCCTGCGGGTAACCGCTGCCGTGTGGTATGTGTTCGACCGCGGGTGCAAGCTTCAAGCCATATGCGCTGTGTCCGCGATTGCCCTGCGCAGCGGCGCGCGCTTATATTCCGGAGTGTCGGCCGGGACTGCAACGCATTCTGGCGCAATGTCTTTCCAAAACGCAGGAGCAGCCCGTGGCGGGGCACAGCAAGTGGGCGCAGATCAAGCGCAAGAAGGCCGTCAACGACAACAAGCGCGGCCAGCATTTCACGAAGCTCATCCGTGAGATCACGGTGGCCGCGCGTGGCGGCGGCGGCGATCCGGCAATGAATCCGCGCCTGCGCCTGGCGGTTGATACGGCGAAGGCCGCCAACATGCCGGCCGACAATATCGATCGAGCGATCAAGAAGGGCACGGGTGAGCTCGAGGGTGTGGACTACCAGGAGGTGTCGTACGAGGGCTATGGCCCCGGCGGCGTCGCCATCTACATCGAGACGCTGACGGACAATGCCAACCGTACGGTCTCCGACATACGCTACGTTCTCAGCCGCAATGACGGCAGCATGGGAACGAGCGGCTCGGTCGCGTGGCAGTTCGAGCGCAAGGGCCAGATCTACGTCGATGCGAATCGCTACGACGAGGACTCGACAATGCTCGCCGCGCTCGAGGCCGGCGCCGAGGACCTGCGCCGCGATGATGATGTGTACGTGGTCAGCACCGAGCTCGCATCCTTCGCGGCCGTACAGGACGGTCTGCGCAACGCCGGCATTGACTTCGAGGACGCCGAGCTCGCGATGGTGGCGATGAACACGGTCAGCGTGAGCGGCGCGGAAGCGCAGAAGCTCCTCAAGCTGCTCGATGCCCTCGATGACCTCGACGACGTGCAGAAGGTCCACTCCAACGCTGATATCGACGAGGCGGCATACGCAGAGGCCGACGCGTGATCGTTCTCGGCGTCGATCCCGGCGCTGCCACGACGGGTTACGGCGTCGTTGCCCGTGCGGGCGGCGGCGCCGTTTCTCTGATCGAGTGCGGTGTCGTCCGCACCGATGCGAACACGCCGTTGCCGGACCGTCTGCGCCAGATCTACGATGGCCTCGGTGAAGTGCTCTCGCGCCACCCCATAGACGCGATGGCCGTGGAAGGCGTGTTCTATGCGAAGAACGCCCGCACGAGCATCATCCTGGGACACGCGCGCGGCGCCATCCTCCTCGTCGCCACGCTGCGCAATCTTCCCGTGTTCGAGTACGCACCGGCGGAAGTGAAGAATGCCGTCGTCGGCTCCGGTCGCGCGACGAAGGAGCAGGTTCAATTCATGGTGCAGCGCACGCTCCGCCTGCGTACACCGCCCTCACCGGCGGACGCTGCCGATGGCGTGGCGGTCGCGCTCTGTCATTGCAGTGTCGGCGTCACCACCGCCCGCATCACGGCCGTACTTCCATGAGGAGACGTCCTTGATCAGCCGCATTCGCGGCGTGCTGCTGCGACGCCAGATCGGTATTGCCGAGGTCATGACGCAGGGCGGGGTCGCGTACGAGCTGCAGATACCACTGACCGTATTCGAGCGGCTGCCGAAGGAAGGCGCGGACGTGGAGCTCCGCACGTACCAGGTCGTGCGCGAGGACGCCGTGGAGCTCTATGGGTTCATCGACGACGCGGAGCGCGCCGTCTTCAGCCGCCTCCTCACCGCGTCCGGCGTCGGCCCGCGTCTCGCCGTGAGCATCCTCTCCACCATGTCGCCAGAACGAGTGGTCCGCGCCATCGTGGATCGCGACATCGCGGCGCTTCGCCAGATCCCCGGCCTCGGCACCAAGAAGGCTGAACGGCTGGCGCTCGAGCTCGCCGACCGACTCGATGACATCGCGATTACGGCCGCCCGGACCGGGCGCGGCGGAGCGCCCGGTTTCGAGGAGGCCGTGCACGCGCTCGTCGCACTCGGCTACTCGAACGCCGATGCCGCGTCCGCCGTACGCAAGGTGATCGACGATCAGGGAGCGCTGGCGCCGATCGATCTGATCAAGGCGGCACTGGCCGCGATCAAGAAGTAGACAATCGGACGCGGAACCCGTTCTGCAGATCGACCCCGATCTGCATGAAAATGCCTCACCGCCGTATAGCGGTGAGGCATTTTCGTGGCAAAGACATGCGTGAGCGCGCCAATCTGCAGAACGGGTTCCGCGTCCGGGGGTGTCAGTCGCGCAATGCGCGGATCAGCTCATCCTTCGACATCTTGCTCCGACCCTCGATGTTGCGGTCCTTCGCCAGATTGTACAGCTCATCGCGCGTCCGGCTCTCGTAGCCCTGGTTCGGGTTGCCTGTGCCCTGAGTCGTCCGGTTCGGCGTACGACCCTCCTCGCGCCGGCCCTTGTTCACGGTGCGAGCCGCAATCTCCTCCGCGCGGTCCTCGCTCATGCCGCGCTCTTTGCTGCTGTCCTTGATGTGCTCGTACTTCCGCTCGTCCTTGTTGCTCCATGCGTCCGGCATACAATCCTCCCGGGTTCGGGTTCCACTGACCGACACGGGAGATGCGTGCAAGATCGGGGCGAACGTGAATGGCGGGGAAGGCAGGTACTGCCGGGCCTGCGGATGCGGCCGCGCGATCCGGCTAGCGCCAGATACGCTTCGTAAGAATCGTCACGCCGCCGGCCGTGATCGGGACCGGCTCCAGTTCCACAGTGCGCGCACCGATTTCGACCTGCAGGCGGTGCTCGCCGGGCGGCAGCTGAACCCGTGCGACGGCTATGCCTGCGGGCAGCAGGTGCCACGAACGTGTGTCCGCCCGCTCGAGCAGCGCATTGCCGATGTTGCCGAGCAGGCCGATGAGCTTGCCCGCGGCTTCATTCTTCTCTTCGAGCTTTTTCTCCGCGCCCTTCGTGAGCGCGAGCTTCGCTGCACCACGTGCCACGGTGCGGGCAATGACCAGCGCGCGCTCCGCCTGGAAGTCGGCCACCACACCGCGCGACAGGTCGGCATTGCCCGCGAACGTGATGGCCGCGCCGGCCATCCTGCCCGTCGCCGTAACACCGGGGGCGTTTCCCGCGCCGGGCGTGTGCGCTTTGCCGGTCCGGTATGAGCGATCGGCCGGTCCTGCGTCACGCACACGGTGCGAAGCGTCCGGCGACTCGCGGGCGCCCGGTGCCTCACCCGCCATGGCTGGGCTGTCCGGCGTCACGGCTCCGGCGTCCACTGTCACGGTACCGAGGTGCAGCCGCGCCGCCTGCGGACGGTATTCGGACCGGTACACCGGCCAGGCCACTTTCAGCAGATAAGGCAGCTCATCGATCTCCGGCTCCTCCTCCGCGCAGACTTCGCGCTGCGACGTCGTCGTTCCGCTCGACGTGCTCGTTGAATCGGTCACGGTTCTGCACACGACGCGTGGACGCCGACGGGGAACGTGCGATCGGTCTTCGGGCGCCGGCACATGCAGCGTCGGCGGCCGATAGGTACCGTTCAGGAACAGCGGCTGGCTGGCCGCCTGCGCCAGCGTGCGTGCGGCGACGAAACCGAGGGCTGTGGAGCGCTCGTCGCTCTCGCCGTTCGCAATGAGATCCACCTCTTCGGGCAGCAGCAGCATGGACAGGCCCTGCTCCACGCGATGCGCGACGAAGCCCTGCTCCAGGATTACGATCACCGTGCCGTACCCGTCGATCGGAGCCGGACCCGGGGTGGCGAAGGATGAATCGAGGGCGATGGCGTTGCGGTACGCGACGTTGCTGTCGCTACGGTCCCCATATACCTCGAAAATCGCGCCTGCGACGTAGCGCAGCGTCGCCTCGAGCGCCTCGTCCAGCGGTTCGTCGTCGTCACCGTAATACTGCAGCAGCATGCTGAGCCGGCGCGCTTCCACGGCCGCGCCGTCGATGTCGCCCATGCGCAGCCGTGCGAGCGCCGCATAGTACGGGATCATCAGCCGTTCCGTGCGGCCCGGCTCATAGGGCAGGATGAGGTCGTTGGACACGACGGAGAGCGCGGATCTCGAGATGCTCTTCGTGATACGGTCGTCGGCCAGTGGTCCCGCGATGTCGAGCAGCCTCGCGCTTTCCCCGTAATCACCGGCGTGGAACGCGATCATGCCCTGATACATCGCGCGCAGTACCTCGTCGTCGGGCGCGTGATACGAGCTGCCGAAGCCGGCAAATGCGACGCCGGCCTGACCGGAAGCGAGCATGGTGCGCAGCCGGTCCTCACGCGCGGCGAGTCCGTTGGGAGCGAAGTCGTAGGTACCGAACAGGCGCGCGCAGCCCGTGCTGGAGAGCAGCAGCGCGGCAGCGAGCAGGAGCCGCGGCGTCAGCCGCACGAGCTGACACGCGGCCGAGCCGGCTGGCAGCCGCGCGATCAGCCGCGCAGGGAGCCACGCCTGCTGCCGCGCTGGCGGCCGGCGCCGTGGGGCGCACGGCCGCGCCTGAGATGCGCCGCGCCTGTCCATGATGTCAGCGGGTCTGCTTCTCCAGAATGATCACGCGCTCGCGCGCATGCGCGATCGCATGCGCCAGGTGACCATAGGCCTCGCCGACGGCCTGGATCTTCTCGATCTCCAGGCGGTGCAGGAACAGCTGATAGCGCATCAGCGCCTCAATCGGCCGGAGCTGCTGGTCGAGCACGGTCGCGATGCGGTAATCGATCTCCGGATCGGCCGGCCGCAGCACCTGCGCCCGATCGTAGCGGTTCAGGGCCATGCCGAACTCGCCGCGCGCCACGTAGTCGTCACCCTCACGCAGCAGCATCTCGGACAGTGCGCTCGCGCGTGCCGCGGTCGTCGCATCGGCGGGGCTCGACACGACGCGCACCCCCTGCGCCTCGTTGTAGCTGTACGACGCGACGCGGCCGTTGCGCAGCTGGACCATGCCCAACTCGCCCGCTGCATCGCGCGTCGTCGACCGTGCGACCGGCACCATCACCGATGCCTCGCCGGCATCTCGCGTTGTCCACGCGCCATGGCTCGTACGCGTCGCTGCCAGCACCTGCGTCTCGGTCATGCCGATCGCTACCTCGCCGCGCGTGATCGCGGCGCAGATCTCCGGCGCGCAGTCGGACATCGCCCGCGCAGCTGCCGCGTCGCGCTCCGCCATCGCCTCGCGCTGCGTCCGTGCCGCGTCCTGGCGCGCGGATTCGATCACCGCATCGGTGGATTCCACGCGGTCGCCGGTTTCGAGGATCGGCGGCTCATTGATGCGCTTCGGCGCACATGCCGCGAACGCGATGAGGGGCAGAACCAGATAACGGGTACTCATAGGGCACCTCGTGCGCGGCGTCACAGCCGCTCCAGGAGTGTTGAGGTCACGGCGGCCCCGTCCGGCACCGCCTCTCATTCTGCTACGATGTGGACGCCACCGAAGTTCCGCGTACAGGCCGTACGCGATACGGAAAGCCTTGCCCGCTCGCGCGCGGGCCGCACATCTTGGGAAGGCGCCGGCCCGGAAGGATGCGGCTGCGCATCACCTACTGTCCGAGGCCCCCAATGGAAAACAGGCCCACGCGCCGGCTGCGCATCTTCCTGCGTGATTTCCGCATGCTGGAAGCAACCGTCAGTCTTGCCGAGGGTCAGGCGCTGGCGTCGTACTTCGCGCATCGCAAGAGCTACGTGAATCTCGTTGCAGCGCGCTGGACCGGGACGGGTGACGATGTGAAGCACGCCGTCCTCAAGGTCGATCAGGTGCTGTGGGCGGCATCTCTGGATGACGACATCCCGCTCACGAACGCCTCCGTGACCAGCCATGGCCGTGCGGTCGAGATGCAGCTCGATGGCGGTCTGATGCTGCGTGGCGCTCTGATGCTCGGAGACCAGCAGAGACTGAGCGACTATCTCGAGATCGCCGCTCCCTTCATTCCCGTGATGAGTGCCCAGCTGCTGCGCAGCGGGCGTCCGCCGAAGAAGGTCAACGTCCAGCTCGGCGGTGTGGTCCTCAATCAGGAGGCCATACAGGCGGTGTGGGAGGTGAACGCACAGGACCTCCTCGTGGGCGACGAACCGGAATGAGAAGCGGCCGG
>DATHUY010000019.1 GCA_035461765.1 Longimicrobiales bacterium | reverse complement strand
GTACCGGGGCCGCGTGAGCGGCTGGTTGGTTTCGGGGAGTAGCTCAGCCCGGTAGAGCACTGCGTTCGGGACGCAGGGGTCGCAGGTTCAAATCCTGTCTCCCCGACTCACGCGGAGTCGCGGTCCGCCGCGGCTCCGTTTGTATTTGGAGGCGTAGTCTAACTGGTAAGGCAGCTGATTCGAAATCAGCCGGGTTCACACCCTTGGGGGTTCGAGTCCCTCCGCCTCCGCTGATATAACGGCACGATGCATGACCAAGGCCCCAACCACGCCAACGTGGGCTGGGGTCTTTGTACATCTGGATCATGGGGGCTCAACTAGCAAGCTGGAGCCCGTAAGGTAGGGCGATGCGAGTCGCAAGCAGTTCGACTCGTCGGAAGCCGGGATTCGTATCCGGACTTTCCGGACTACGAGCGGCGCAACTCCTCCAGTCGCCGCCGGTACGTCTCCTCGTCGATCTCTCCGCGTGCGAACTGAGCGCGGAGCTTCTCTTCCGCGGGATCGCGCGCATCCCGGGTGCCGCCACGCCACCGGCCCGTGGCGGCGGCCCAGACGACCCCGAGCACCACGAGAAGCACGATCAGCCAGAAGAGCATCATGGCCCACCCACCCCATCCCATGTGGTCACCGCACCATGGACACCAGCGCTGCGCGGCAGTAGCGAGCGTCGTCATCTGGACCTCCATCGGATGTGGATCTTCGATCCCGACCGCTGCCGCTCGACTCCAGGGGCGACGCGTCGGGAGGAATTGCGCGTGTGACTCCGGACGCCCTCCTCGCATTTGCCCGCTATGTGGACGCCGTCACCGCCGCCAGCACCAGCTCATCCGTTCGACCATAACTACGCGTGCAATCCTTTCCTCACACACGCGATCGATTTACCTCACTGACTCAGCCGGATGGCGCGATCCTCGCCAGGTTGGCGCTCACGTCCCACTGGATCGTAGCCCCCGTGAGGACCGTGACCGGTCGCGCAGGCGAGCCCGAGAAGGGAGAACCCCAGAAGCAGCCCTCTAGAGAGCCAGTTCCATCCACGTCCATTCATTTGCTTTGCTCCTTTACTCACCATGCTGCGCTCCTCAGGACTCCTTGCACTCCATCCGGACCGGACCCTGATGGCTCAGCCGTCTCCCGTCGGAGCAGGGATGACTGAGACTGCGGACTGCTCGAAGATGCAACAACACCTCCGCTCACGCCGGCCTGAGGGCACCAGGGGGGCCGGCTCGCCGTTACGTCTGCGGAGTAAGGCGAGCAACTCCTCCTACGCCGCGATCACTTCCCGCCTCTCGACCTGCGGGAGCCGCCGGTTCTTCACAACGATCATGACCGTGCCCAGCACCCCGGCCACGAGAAGACCGTAGTCCTCCCGGATGCCGAACTGGAAGGCTGCGCTGGCACCGATCAGGGACCAGAGCAGCGGAATCACCGCAACGCGGAGCGGCACGCGCCCGGATGCCCAGACCAGGAGACCGAATGTGGCGATGGTCGTGGGACACGGCAGGCCGACCGTTGGACCGTAGGGGTACGGGTGTCCCTCCCTCGCACCCAGAAGCGGATACAGGATCAGCGCATATCCGAGAAAGACCGCGCCGGTCAGACCGTAAGCGTCCCGCCTGAACCGGAACCGCAACCTGTCTTCCGTCACGCCCGCCCGCAGAAACACCAGGGCCTGCACTACGAAGAGGACCCCGAACACCCAGGCAGCAGGGTTGATCGAGGTGAAGAAAATCCAGTGGTAGACAATGCCCATCCAGGCCCAGAAGAAGGCGAGGAGCAGACTGACCTGACGATCGGCGGTGCGGGACGCCCGCGTGGCCCAGTAGATCATCAGCCCGGCCAGCAGGTAGAAGAGGATCTGAGCGGGCCAGACCGCAGCGTTGTAGCGGCCAATGACGCCGAGGAACTGTCCGGTAGTGAACGGGGGATTCATGCCCGCCTCCTGATCGCTGACAACGGCGGCCTCACCGAATGCCTAGTCGATGCAATCCGCCCCCGCCAGCCGGGATCAGCCCCGCGTGTCGTGGGGCGATTTCCCATAAGACAGCAGGTGCAGCATGACCCGGCACCTGCCGGATTTTCTGGCACGGTCCTGCCGGTCCGCCACGCTTATCGCGACCTACACGCAAGAGCTCGGGACAGGCCGTGCAGTCCGAGCTCGAACCGCACGGTACAATTGTGGCGAAGTCCCGTGGCGCTATGAGGGCGCTGTCGGGAGTGCGGGTACGTCTGCTCGCCGGCACTGCCGGGTATTCCAATGGCTGCGCACGAGGTGGACGTGCACGAATTCAACGTGATCGTGGCCCTGCTCGGCGGGTTGGTTCTGATGCTGGGGCTGGGCTCCAGGCGCCTCGCTCGCGGCGTGCTGCCCCCGTCGCTGCTGGCGCTCGCGGCCGGAGTGCTCGCCGGCCCGCACGTCCTCGGCCTCCTGGACGTGAGTGTGCTCGCCGACGAGGCATTGCTGCGGGAGAAGGTAGCTAGGCTGACGCTGGGCGTGGCTCTCGTGGGCGTGGCCCTGCGCATCCCGAAGGAATTCGTGCGGGAGCACTGTGGAACACCGCCTCGAGGAGCCGATCATCTGGCATGTTGAGCCTGGTGATCTGCGCCTCCGCAGTCCCGCACGGGATGACCGGAGGCCCCCCTGACCAGGCGGATGTGACCCCGGTCGGCCGTCATCTATGACGGGCGGACCGGATCGCGGCGCTACCGCCTGGCTCGCTTGAAATAGCAGACGACTCTCAGGTCGCGATCACCGACTTCGGTGCGGAGGCATTGCACCAGCTCCCAGCCCTGCCTTCCGAGGACGTTCAACACCGCCGCATCGATTTCTGCCGTCGATGCGGTCACCTCCGGCACGTCCGCGGGAGTACCGCCAATCGCCGGTATGAACTTCCGGAAATCCCTCTCCGCGGTGCGCGTGCGCTGATCACCGACCACGAGGACCTGGGCCGGCCCGAACTCCTTCTCATACACGGCGTACTCCCACTGCACGGCGGGCTCGCTGCGTTCGGGGGCATCCTGCGCAGCCGCGGCGCGTGGCAACAGAACGAGCGCGAATATCAACGCGGTGAATCGGTACACGTTCGTCTCGGGGCCAATGATTCTGGAGGAACATTGCAGATCGCAAATCTGCGTCAGGCGAAAGATATGAGCGGCAAATTGGCCATGCAACGTTGAAATCCGGCCTGGTCGAGGGGCCTGGCAGGACCGGGCGGCTTCCCACAGGCCCACTGCCTCAACGTCAATTGTCGCCGGCCCATGGAACTCTCCTCCGGCCCGGTGCAGGGATGGCAAGTGCAGTTCTCATCGGAACACTTCTGGCATGGCCTGCCCCGCATAACGTGTACGGCAGAGGAGCCATCATGGAACAGCACAACGACAAAATGGGAATGGGCTGGGGACGGTTCGCCGCGATGATCGCGACCTCCACAGTCATCATGTTCTTCCTGATGTACCAGCTCATCTACTCACTGGATCACGCGATGTTCAGCCTGAACCGGATGATCGCGTCCCTGGTGATGGCGTGCGTGATGACATTCGTGATGCTCGCGTTCATGTGGTCGATGTATCAGGGCAAGGCGACGAAGATCGGTGTCCTGGTCATGGCGGCCGTGCTCGGCATCACCCTCCTGTTCACGAACCGCAGTCAGGCGGTGATCGGTGATGTGTCATTCATGCAGTCGATGATTCCACACCATTCGATCGCCATCAACAACGCGCGCAAGGCGAGCATCAACGACCCGCGCGTCCGCGAGCTCGCAGACGGGATCATCGAGTCCCAGGTCCTCGAGATCGAGCAGATGAAACTGCTGATCGACGACATCGAACAAAATGGCGAGCGAGGCGAAAACGACATCCCGCCCCGATCGACGGAGGTGACGCCGGACATGGCACGAAAGATCAGGGAAGCCGTGCAGTAACGCGGCACATCGAGTCGCAGCGCCGGACGTGATCCCGCAGCGCTGTTCCATGCTCCGGCCCTGGCAGCTCCATCGGCAGGGTTCCTGCGGGACCGGCGCGCATGACGTATGAGACGCTGGTCCTGTACGCGGCCCGTGCGTTCGAGACTGCGGGCATAGTCGTCATGCTCGTCGGCGCCGCAGTCGCGATGTTCCGATACGTGTCAGACCGCAGCTACCACGAGCTGCGACGTCGTATCGCCAACGCGATTCTGCTCGGGCTCGAATTGCTGATTGCGGCCGACATCATTGCGACGGTGACCGTCCGCCCGACCATCGCTTCCGTTGCCGTGCTGGGCGCCATCGTGCTGATCCGCACGTTCCTGAGCTTCAGCCTGGAGCTGGAAGCGACCGGCCGCTGGCCGTGGCAACGAGCCGATTCAGCGCGGCGCGAGCCGACCCATTGAGCCCCCGGAAGCGGCTGCGTTCGCGTTTACCTAACGGCGCCGCTTCCCTGTGTGCGCACCCGACATGCCGGCGTACGACCACGTGCCAGTGAATGCGTCGCCGTCCAGTGTCATGGTGAACGTGACCGGACCGTCCGGGGAATCGGCGAGCACCGTGAGCTTCTGCCCTTCGACCGCCACCGAGCGGACCGGTATGGTTTCGGTGGCGTCGGTCGCGATCGATCCGCCGTAGCCGGTCGTCCCCTGCGTAATGGTGATCGTACCGGTAACGACGGTACCCTCCACAGTCGTCGTGAAATCGTACACACCGACGGGGTCCAGTGCGGCGGGCGCCTCCGGTTCCACCTGCGCGCTCGCGCACGCGCCGGTGAGGAGGCAGAGGGCGAAGGTCAGCGTCCGTGTCATGTGGAGCTCCTGGCTGGGGTGATCAGGAAGTATACGGCAGGGGTGAGATTCTTGCACTTCCGCGCAGGCTCGATTCAGGTGCAACACAATGGAGGTCAGATGACAAAGCAGGAAAAGAAGCTGGACGAGCTCTACGAGCTGATCGCGGACATCGAGATCGCGATGATGACGACCCGGCGGCCGGACGGCCGGCTCGTGTCCAGGCCGATGGCCACACAGAAGCCGCAGCCGGACGCCGATCTCTGGTTCGTGACGGACCGCGACACGCACAAGCTGGACGAGATCGAGGCGGACCCCAACGTCAACCTGGCGTACTACGACGGCGGCTCACGGGAATGGGTTTCGGTGAGTGGTCGCGCCCGCATCTCCAACGACCGGGCCCGGATCCGTGAGCTGTATGCGCCGGACTGGCGGATGTGGTTCGAGGACGAGGGCGGCGAGAAGGACGGCGGGCCGGACGACCCGCGTCTCCGGCTGATCCTGGTCGACGTCGAGTCGGTCATTTACGCGAAGAAGACGGCCTCGCGCCCGGTTGCACTGTTCGAGGTGGCGAAGGGTTTCGTGACGGGCGAGCAGCCGGATGTGCTGCGGACGGAGAAGCTGGGCGAGGCGGAAACGAGGCGCTGACCAGGGGGCGGCGAACGGCCCCAGATTACAGGGAATGGGGCGATCCCCTACAGACTCGCAGTGGCCGCAGCGCAATGCTGGAGGCAACAGGGAGGTGCCCATGTATCGTCGCATACTCGTTCCACTCGACGGCACGCATTTCGGTGATCACGCGCTGCCGTACGCCATCTCCATCGCCACGCGCACCGGCGCGGCGCTGGAGCTGGTCCATGTGCATCGACCGCGCGAGCTCGACGCCGCGCTCGAGTCGATGCCGCAGTACCGCTACCAGCACGTCGAGGAAGCCGGCATCCGGCGTGACAACGAGGCGCTGGAGCAGGAGATGGCCCTGCTGGAGGAGCGCGCTGCCGACATCGAGCTGCGCTACGGCGTGCGGGCCTCGACGCGGGTGCTCCACGGGTCGACCGCGCGCGCGATCGAGCAGGAAATCCAGGATGTCGTGGCCGACCTGGTAGTCATGGCGACACATGCACGCAGGGGAATCTCACGGCTGATGCACGGTGACGTGGCGCATCAGCTGGTTCACGACTTCAACATCCCCATGCTGTGCGTGCATCCGGAGTCGGAGAACGCGCCGTTTGACAATGGTGAGCTGAAGCACTTCCTGGTGTCGCTGGACGGCTCACCGTTCTCGGAGCAGATCCTCGACACGGTCGCGCCGCTCGCACTGGGGCTCGGTGCGCGACTGTCGCTGGTGCATGTGTTCTCGCAGCGCACGATTCGCCCGAACGGGGTTCACGGCGAGCGCGAGATCACGCATCGCGAGGACGCGGTCGCCTATCTGGACGAGGTGGCCGACAGGCTGCCTGCCGGTCTGCCGGACGCTGAGCTCATCGTGGTCGAATCGGAGGATCCGGCGACGGCCATCGTCGATGCCCTGGCGAGCCGCCCCGGTGCAGCCCTCGCCATCGCGACGCACGGCCGCAGCGGCCTGTCCCGCATGGTCCTCGGCAGTGTAGCGGACAAGGTGGTGGAGGCTACGCATCAGCCCGTCCTGCTCTACCGGCCGCGGCTGGTACGGCTGCCGAACGGCCCGCTCGCTACCGCGTTCGGACTCGAGTCGGACTGAATCGATCTACCGCCGGCGGCGCTGCCCGGAACGGCGCCGCCGGCCACTCAGTCACTCACTTGCGCCGGTCACTCGAGCTCGACGCGCCGGAGCAGCTGCGCGTTCAGCGCGACAATGATGGTGCTGAGCGACATCAGCACTGCACCCACCGCCGGGTTCAGGACGATGCCACGCCCCGCGAGCACACCGGCGGCGAGCGGGATCGCCACGATGTTGTAGCCTGCCGCCCACCACAGATTCTGCACCATCTTGCGGTACGTCGCCTTCGACAGCTCGACGATGCGCGCGACATCGCGTGGATCGCTGCGCACCAGGACGACGTCACCGGCTTCCACGGCGACATCGGTGCCTGCACCGATCGCGATGCCGACATCCGCGGTGACGAGTGCGGGCGCATCGTTCACCCCGTCCCCCACCATTGCGACCCGCTTCCCCGCACTCTGCAGCTCCCTGACCTTGTCCGCCTTCTGCTCCGGCAGCACTTCGGCGAATACCGTATCGATACCGAGCTCGGCGGCGACGGCATCGGCGACGGCACGTGCATCGCCCGTAAGCATCACGACCTCGATACCGTTGTCATGCAGACGACGCACGGCCTCCAGTGATTCCGGGCGCACCTTGTCGGCAACGGCGAAGACCGCCAGCACTGCGTCGCCCTCGATCAGGTAGATCGCGCCCTGCCCGCGTGCGGCGAAACGATCCGCCGCCTCGATGAGGCCAGGCGGCGGTGTGAGCTCGAATCTGCGAAGCAGGTTCGGACCGCCTTCCATCAGGCTCCTGCCTTCGACATCAGCGCGCACGCCGTGGCCCGTGATCGACTCGAAGTTCTGTGCGCGCGGCACACTCAGCTCGCGCTCATGAGCACTGGTGACGATCGCGCGCGCGACGGGATGCTCCGAGTCCTGCTCAACCGCCGCGCCCAGACGAAGCGCTTCGTCCTCATCCAAGCCGTCAGCGGTCGCGATCTCCACTACGCGATGCTCGCCCAGAGTGAGCGTACCCGTCTTGTCGAAGATCACCGCGTTCAGGTTGCGTGCTTCCTCGAGTCCGCGACGGTCGCGGACGAGCAGACCGTTGCGCGCACCGATTGTCGTCGATATCGCGACGACGAGCGGGATG
This sequence comes from Longimicrobiales bacterium, assembly GCA_035461765.1. Classification (GTDB taxonomy): domain Bacteria; phylum Gemmatimonadota; class Gemmatimonadetes; order Longimicrobiales; family RSA9; genus SH-MAG3. The sequence continues at coordinate 5,191 of DATHUY010000019.1, read as the reverse complement.
GCGAGGCCGAGCGCGTGTGGGCACGCGATGACGAGCACGGTAACGACACGTTCGATGGTGAACGCACCCGTTGCACCGGCCAGCAGCCACACGACGAGCGTGACTGCACCCGCACCCAGCGCGATCATCGTCAGCCAGAACGCGGCCCGGTCCGCGAGCGCCTGCGCACGGCTGCGCGACGTCTGCGCCTGCGACACCAGCCGCATGATCCCCGCGAGCTTCGTCGTATCGCCGGTCCCCGTCACGCGAGCGCGCAACGAACCCGCGCCGTTCACGGTGCCGGCGATCACTTCGCTCTCCTCGACCTTGTCAACTGTCCGGGACTCGCCCGTGATCATCGACTCGTTCACGGAGCTCCGGCCCTCGATGACGACGCCATCGGCGGGGACCTGGGCCCCCGGACGGATGAGGACCACATCCCCTGCGCGCAGCGCATCGACCGGTACGTCCTCGGTGCCGCCATCCACAACACGTGACGCCGTCGCCGGCAGCAGCTTCGCCAGCTCGTTCAATGCACCGCTCGCCTGCTGGATGGAGCGCATCTCCATCCAGTGGCCGAGCAGCATGATGGTGACGAGCGTCGCCAGCTCCTCCCACAACGGCATGCCGTCGAAGCCGAGCGTCACCGCGGCACTGAACACGAACGCGACCGTGATCGCGAGCGAGATGAGTGTCATCATGCCCGGCAACCGGTCTTTCAGCTCGCGCACGGCGCCGGCAATAAACACGCGCCCGCCGTACACGAACACCAGCGTACCGAACAGCGGCGCGATCCAGTGTGAGCCCGTGAAATGCGGCGGCTGATAACCGGTGAGGTCGGCCAGCATGTGGCCCCAGATGATCGTCGGGATCGTCAGCAGCAGACTGATCCAGAACTTGCTGCGGAACATCTCGACGCTGTGGCCCTCGTGCTTGTCGTGAGCTCCATGCCCGCCGTGGCCCATGGCCGCGCGGTCATTGGGATCCATGGCGGAGTGGTCCGCGTGGTCCATCGCGGCATGGTCGGTGTGATCCATGGCCGCGTGGTCCGCAGCGCCATGATCCGCGGCGTGCTCCGCGTGGACGTCCGCGTCCGAGCCCGTCAGGTGTTCGGGCGGATGCCTCACCTCCGGATGCGCGGGATAGCCCGGCTCGGCAGGCGGTTTCGCATCGTGTCCGTGGTCGTGTGGCTTCATGTTCGCTGTCCTCGTGCGGATCGGTCTGTCGCTCTAGACGTCCTGCGCCTCGGGGTCGTATGCCATATACGACAGCAGCCGACGATGCGCACGCTCCACGCTGTCACCGGAGTCCACTGCGGCATGAAACCGCCGCGGAATGAACACGTCCTCCACGGTCATCAGATACACGCGGACCGCATCGCGCATTGAACGCAGGGAGGGATGATGCTCCACCGGGTCCTGCCGCGGACTGTCATCGCCGAAGGTCCTGAGCAGCGGTGCCAGCTGGAGCGGCAGCGCCCGATCGGGGTCGCTGGAGCGGTAGTAGTGCAGCACCGGGTATTGGAAGTGTGCCTCCATCACGTGCAGCAGCGAACTCGTGATGTCCTCAGTCCAGCGCGCAACCTCGTTGCGGCCCTCGCCACTCATGAAGTGGCGCACCTGAGTTACGCCCGTCCGGAAATAGCCCGCAATGTCGGAGGCGAGGGAGCGCTTCGCGATGAGCTCGCGGTAGACGGCCAGCATGTAGGTGACGGAGACCGACAGCAGGGCGAATCCCGTGAACGCCTCGAGGACGGTGAGCAGGCGCAGGCCCGTCAGGTCCGGGACCATGTCACCGAGACCGAGCGTCGCGGCGGTGTAGCCGCTGTAGTAGAGCGCTTCCCACCAGGGAGTCCGGAGACCGCCGGGCGAGAACAGGAATGACTGCACGTGGGGCAGGTAGATCAGTGCGAAGCCGATCACGAGCAGTAGAACCCAGAGCGCGAGCGTGAGGACCACCATGAACGGCGCGGCAAGCCCGAGCAGCGCGTCGCGCGGAGGGCCGTGCCGTCGCACACCGACCATGCGGGCCAGTGCCCAGACCGCGCGCATCTGCAGCCGTGTGAACGGTCCGGCGTGACCCTGAGCGTGGAAGACGGTGAGGAACACGTCCACCGTCAGGAAGACCACTATGGCCGCGCCGATCGCCTGCGACACCACGTCAGGCCGCTTTGGATTGCATTACCGTGACGACCAGTGGATGTGGCGTATCTTCCAGCCTTCGGCCGTGCGCACGAGCACCATGGTCTCGGTCCCGTGGCTGTCGATGTCGCGATTCCGGAAGCGACCGGCAGCGGTGTACTCGCTCGTGTAGAGGGCGGCATCACCCATCAGCATGATGTCGTCCGCGGTCACGGTGCGTTTCACCGCGGAGGCAAATGCGATGTCGCTGCGCAGGTGTCCGCTGCGGTACTCCGCGCGCGTCTCCGCGTGCCCGCCCTCATAGATCACGACATCCGGGTGCAGCAGAGCCAGCGCCGCCAGCGAGTCGCCCGACGCGAGCGCACGGGCATAGCTCTCCACAGCGGACCGGACATCAGCCCGTGCTGCTTCATCCTCCACCTGTGCCTGTGCGCTGCCGGACGTGCAGATCAGCAGGGTGAGGATCGCACCGATTGTGGTAGTCGTTCTTCTCATGAGTCTCCAGGGGTGTCAGGTTAACGACGGCGTCACGTTAGCTACATGCCGCCCATATGATCCGCACTCGCCTCCATGATCTCGACCATGCGCTGAAGCCGCGCCAGGTGGGCTGGCATCTGTGCACGAACCTCCTCCGGCGTTGCAGTCTGCAACTGACCAACCTCGGCGCGCAGCGTAGTCATCTCCTGCAGCATGGCTTCGTGCTCGTCGCCGGTCATGCCCATCATCTCGCCCATATGGTCGGCATCCATGCCCATGCCCATGTCCATCTCGCGCATTTGCCGCTCCATCATGCCGAGCATGCGGGCGACGAGTGGTGCGTGCTGATCCATCCGTGCGTGCCACTGAGCCTGCGGCAGCTGCCGCAACTCCGCGACGTGCGCGCGCAATTCCGTTGCCATGCTGTCCATCTCTGCGGCGTGCCGCTGCATCGTGGCCGAGTCCATGGACATGTCCGTCCCACCCATCGCGCTCATGTCGTGGCCCTCCATCCCGCTCATCCCGCTGTCGGCCGCCACGTTGTCATCCACCTCGCCGCTGCCACCACACGCACCGAGCAGGCCGGCAGTTGCGAGGATCATGGCCGAACGGAACGCCGTGTTGTTCATAATCATCATCACTCCTGTAATCGTGTGTTGAACGTCAGTGCGCCGCGCGCACCGTCTGTTGCCCGCCGGAGCCAGCCTCCGCGATCAGCCCTGGGAAACGCCCGTGCCGGATCTGCCACTCGCGCCACACCGTGTAGACGACCGGAATCACGATCAGCGTCAGCACGGTCGAGGTCAGCAGTCCGCCGACCATCGGGGCCGCAATGCGCTGCATCGTGGCTGCACCAGCTCCGCTCGCCCACATGAGCGGGAGCAGACCACCGATCGTCGACACGACCGTCATCATCTTCGGCCGCAGCCGGTCGACCGCGCCTTCCATGACGGCGGCCCGGACGTCAGTGTCGTCGAGTGAACCGGCGCGTTCGAGTGCCCGCCGATGGAACGCGCCATCCAGGTAGACGAGCATCACGACGCCCGTCTCGGCGGCGACGCCGGCCAGGGCAATGAAGCCGACCCACACGGCGACACTCGTGCTGTAGCCGAGCAGCCAGAGCAGCCAGATGCCGCCCACGAGTGCAAACGGCAGCGTCGCCATCACGATAAATGTCTCGGTCGCGTTCCTGAAATGCAGGAACAGCAGCAGGAAGATGAGCGCGAGCGTGACGGGCACCACGAGCTGCATCTTCTCGCGCACTCGCTCCATCGCCTCGAACTGACCGGACCATTCGACCGTGTAGCCGGTCGGCAGCGCGAGGTTGTCGTCGAGCACGCGACGCGCATCGGCGACGTAGCTGCCGATGTCGCGGTCCTCCACATCCACGTAGACCGCGCTCACCGGGAACGCGTCCTCGGTCTTCACGACCATCGGCCCCTGCGTCATGCGCAGAGTCGCGAGCTGCGCGAGCGGTATCTGCATGGTCCCGCCCATCACGGGCACACGCGTCTCCGCGACGGCGCTAGCGCTCTGGCGGAAGTCGCGCGGGTAGCGCACGAGCACGCCGTACCGCTCCCGGCCCTCGATCGTCTGCGTGGCGACCGTGCCGCCCACCGCGGCCATCATCGCCTGCTGCACGTCCATGACGTTGAGGCCATAGCGCGCCGCGGCGGCGCGGTCCACCTCCACGTCGAGGTAATAGCCGCTCGCGCCGCGCTCGGCGATGGCGCTGCGCGTGCCGGGCACATCGCGCAGGAGCGTCTCGATGCGGGTGCCGATGCGCTGCAGCTCGTCCAGGTCGGGACCGAATACCTTCACGCCGACGGGCGTGCGCATGCCCGTTGCGAGCATGTCGATGCGGTTCTTGATCGGCATGGTCCAGAGGTTCGTGACGCCGGGCATCCGGGTCGCCTCATCGAGCTCGGCGACCAGCCGGTCATACGTCATCCCGTCCCGCCACTCCGATTCCGGCTTCAGGTTCACCACGGTCTCGAACATGTCGAGCGGCGCCGGATCCGTGGCGGTACTCGCGCGGCCGGTCTTCCCCACGACGCTCGCCACCTCCGGCATGCGCGCGATGATCGCGTTCTGTCGCTGCATAATGGATGCGGCCTGCTGGATCGAGACTCCCGGCAGCGTCATGGGCATGAACAGAATCGTGCCCTCCTCCACCGGTGGCATGAACTCCGAGCCGAGCCGGGTCAATGGAAAGATCGTTGCGACCAGGAGCAACGCGACTGCGGCGAGCGTCAGCCGGCGATGCCGGAGCGCACCCGCGAGCGCGGGGCGATATGCGCGAATGAGCACGCGGCTGACCGGGTTCTCCTGCTCGGAGCGGATGCGGCCGCGAATGAAGTAGCCCATCGCCACCGGCACCAGTGTCACCGCGAGGATCGCGGCGGACGCCATTGCGAACGTCTTCGTGAACGCGAGCGGCTTGAACAGGCGGCCTTCCTGCGCCTCCAGTGCAAACACCGGCAGGAACGAGACGGTGATGACGAGCAGGCTGAAGAACAGCGCGGGCCCCACCTCCTTCGAGGCATACGCAACGATCTCCCAGCGTCGCTGCGACGTTATGGGACCGGGCTCTC
>DATHUY010000018.1 GCA_035461765.1 Longimicrobiales bacterium | reverse complement strand
CGCTCGACTACTACCCCGACATCTCGAACAACGGGAAGTGGGTGGTCTATACGTCGCGCGTCGGGACCGGTCCGAGCGACATCTACCTGGTGAGCACCGCCGGCGGCGATCCCATCAATCTGACGGAGACCACCGACGCATCCGAGGACTGGGCACGCTTCTCACCTAACGGACAGCGTATTGCCTTCCACGGCGATGCCGACGGCGACACCGAGATCTACATCCTCGACCTGAAGAGCGGTGAACTCACGCAGGTGACGAGCAACACCGTGGCGGATACCTGGCCGGAGTGGTCGCCGGACGGTCACCGACTGACGTTCCGGCGCGGCAGTAACGTCTGGATGACCGACCTCCGATTCGATGAGACGGTTCAACTCACCGATGTGCCCGCGAGATTCGCACAGATGGCCGCGTGGTCGCCGAATGGGCAGAAGATCGCCTACATGAGCTTCGAGGAGGGCTACTGCTCTGTGTTCGTGATGAACGTGGATGGCAGTGATCCGGTGAACCTGACACCGAAGGATCCGGCGGACGCGAACAACGAGTGGTGCAGCCGGGCACCGTCCTGGACGCAGAGCGGCCAGATCATCTTCATGTCCTTTCGGCCGTCGACCGGCGGCGACACCGAGATCTTTATCATGAACGATGACGGCACAGGCCTGACCCGGCTAACGAGCTCAGCCGGCGAGGACGGCGGACCCACCGCACGGTGAGGAGCTCTCCGGTGCGTCTGCAGCAGCTAAGTACCCGTGCTCAGCCATCATGGTCGGCGCGAGGGTGAACTCGAGCTGAGGAACAGACCGTGCCGACGAAAGAAGGGGGTTCAGACGACGACGTCGCCTAAACCCCCTTCTTTCACATCATGCGCCCGAGTGGATTCGAACCACTGGCCTCATCCTCCGGAGGCTTCACCCTCCGGGCCGACCTGCACCGACACCCGCTGAACTACGCGGTTTTCTCGTCCTCGGCGCCCGGCTGGCGCGCCCCTGCGACGGGTCGGTGTGTTGTTCAGTTTGTCACTGGCGGATCGCCTGGTACCGCGCCACCACCCTCCACCGGTTTCGACTTCTTCGCCGGGATCGTTGACACCGCCGCGGCGCCAGACGGTTCAGAGCGAATGACCCTCCCGCGAATGATATGCATCGTGCGATGCACCTATGGTCATGGGCGCGACCGCCCGGCCTCACGGACGGTGCTCGGCCCTTCGGGTACGGTAAACGTGCCAACCTGCTCGTTTCTCACGAGTCGGGCTGGCCGCAGCTTTACTCCACAACGGCTAAGCACCTTGGGCGGTGGCACCGAGACGGGAGCGAGAACCCAACAGACCTGCTCGATGTAGGTTGATGGCCTTCTGATAACGTTGACCGTAGGTCAGCTCGGTCGCGGCGACCAGCTGATCCGAGTCGGGATGCTCCAGACTCGAGTGTAGGAGCGTGATCACGATGAGGTCCTTCGGACTCGGCTCCTCGAAGTCTGGCCACTTGGTGGGAACGACCTTCTTACGGAACTGCTCCGCGGAGCAGTATGCCAGTTTCCCGGCGAACCCCTCGATTTGCACTGCATGTCCTGCGAAGAATACATGCTGGCTCGTCTGAAGAACCGTGCCTTTCGCGTCTTTGGCGCGCATGCCAAGCTTCACCGCATAGCTGCCCTGGCTCGGAGCATTTTTCAACACAATGGATGCCGCCGAGATCGTATACTCGACGTCGACGTCAGCCGTTACCGTCGTGCCGACCGTCAGAGGGAAAGGATGGGTGGCTTCGACGGGCACCGTGACCTGGCCGTGGCCTGAAGGCAGCTGAATATTTTCAATCGACCACGTGTACTCGATTGGCCTGCACAACAGGGTCGGAGTTGCGACGTACCCAGCCGACAGATGGAGCAACTGCTCTGTCCACGGATATTCGCCCGCGAGGCAGCCCTCCTCGACCTTATACGTGCCGGTACTCAAGGTTTCGATGTTGATAACGGTAACAGCTCCGCTCAATTTGAGCGTACTCTTATTCTTCGACAGTATGATCGGAAGATCGGCTTGCAGCGTCAGCCCCTCCGGGGAGACTTGCACATCCGTGAATACCGCACCGGGAAACCCGGCGAGTGCGACCGTCGGCACAGACACTCCGGGCACGTCCGGCGCGAAGAAATCGAGAATGACATCCAGCACTTCATCGAGTACCTGCGCGATGACCAATCCCCATACGCCGCCTACAACGGCAGCTGCGATCTTGCAGTACCACGGAATGTCGACGGTCACATCGGGTTTTCCGACGTCCAAATCCGGCACCAGCGCATTGTTTGCGATCGAAAACGTGAGCGTGCCGGATACGTCACCCCTGGCTTCGTAGCACACCCCTGACCGCTTGGCGGTCATGCTGATCTTGATCCCGTTGTGGTGGAAGGACTCCTCGATTTTTGTGATATCGAGGCCATTCCGGTGCACGGGTGTATTCCCACAAGTGCTCGGCAGTTTTGTCCCCAACGATGCCGCTAGCGCGGGACAAAAGATGATCCGGCGGAACGCGCCCGGCGACATGCTGATGGCGAGCTCCCGACCCGGCTGAATGGCGGTCTCCGTTTTCAACGTGTGATCGCCGTTGCCCTGATTGGCGGCGACCAGTGTTCCGAACAGACCCAACGCCTGTTTGGCGGGGTCCGCATTGCCGATGCAGTGAACCTCCGCTGCAGCGAACTGCAGGTTGTTGCCGAACGCGCCGTCCTGGGCAGGCACGATCTGGAACTCGATGGACGTCGTGATGGCAGGCAGCCCGTTGACGAAGTCGGCGAGGGCTTGTTGTGCCAGGCTCTGGAACGTGGCGGCGTCGATTGGTGTCCCGGCCAGCGCAGCTGCGAGCTGATTTATGGCGATATTTGAAACGGCGTCGTCCCAATTGACACCGAATGTGAACGAGCTACCCCCTTTGGAAATGAGCACTCCCTGGGCAGACATCGTCAGCGTGATCGTTCCATGGAGTCCCGTGACGTCCAGCGGAATCGGGGTTTGCAGTTCGACTGCACCACAACTGAACGGCAGCGTGAACACCAGTTCATCGTTGTCCTTCAGCTCGAGTGTGATGTCGTCCACGATGAGCCATGCTTGTCCTTGCGCGGGCTGCGCGAATGGGACGGCAATCTCAAAAGGCGGATTGGCGACGGCGCCGGGAATTTGCATGTTGCGTTTGACGAGGTTCAGAACGGCCTCGTTCGATAGTTCGATCACCAGGTCGAAACCGGCTGTCAGACTCACTGCGCCCTCCTCTGGAAAAGGCCGCGGAGGTTGACCTTCACACTTTGCGGCCGGGTGCTTGCCTTCAGATGGTTGTATGAGACAGGGGAGAGGGCGCCGAGGACCGGCTCATGAGCGATGAGCTCGCGCTCCGCCCGTTTCGATAACTCGACGCCGAGGTCGGCGAGGAGCATGAATGGGTGTGTCAGGAACAGCTTACCTCCGTTGGGCGTTGCGGCAATTCTGCCCAGGATCTCCTGTTCATGCGCAATCAGCTCGTCGAATGAATTCACATGCAGAGTCGTCCACGAGGGTGGTTCGGGCTGCGGATTGAGGGTTACTTCCACGCGCACTGGCTCGGTGGACGATCCTGGAGTCCAGACGACCGTGTCCTCTGTACTCGTGATTAGCTCGGCGCCTCGCAAGATCCTGAAGAACAGCGCCGCTCGCCGTGCCGCTAGTTGCGCTTCCTCGACATTGATCACGAAGCGACCCACGCGATCAGTGGTTGCGTTCCCCACCAACGCGCTGGGCGCACCGTCTTTCTCCCATGCTTCGACTCGAAGCCCGGGAATGCCTTGCCGAGTGGCGGAGTCAACGACCTCGCCGGTAACAGAGATCGGTTCCATCGAATACACCTCCTCGGGATTGGGATGCCCGCTGGACGGGCGCACATTGCCGCGCCCAAATTCGTGGGCGTGCTGAGCTCACGCGCTTGCCAGTGAGGGTGGGCTGCGTCCTCGATCACTGACCGGCGAGGGACCGACAGCCCGCCGCTCACCGCAGAGGCGAAACGCGGGACCGGACGTCCGCCTCCACCGCATGAAACGCAAAACGCGCGGATGGGGGGCCATGCCTGGCCTCGACTTGTTCATGGGGTGCGTGTCGGCCGAGTCTGCGGAGGGTACCTGCGATGCGCATCACGTTCGCGGCCGTAGAGCTCTGCGGCACCGAGGCCACCGTTCAGGCGTTGCTCACCGGTTGCCTGCCGGATGCGGGCGGTGTCTACGCCGCACGCCCTTACTGCTCGGAGCCCGACTCCTGCATCATCGGCTCCGCCTCCACGTGCCGGCCTTGCGCGGTAAGCAGGTGTGTGTGCGCTGCGCTCAGCGCGTGCTCGAAGTCGGCGATGAGGTCGGGCGCGCTCTCGATGCGACCGCGTAGCGCACAAGCGACTCCGGAATGCCCGCCGCCGCACGCTGCGCCGGTGTCAGCTCGACGTGGCTCGTCACGCTCGGCGGCCCGACGAGCGTACCCACGGAGCCGAGGCTCGCCGCGCTGTGCGCGAGGCGCAGCGTGGCAAGCAGCATACGCACCGCATCGAAGCCGCCCTTCAGCGAGAAGCTGAGCACACCGCCAAGCCCCTGCATCTCCCGCCGTGCCACGTCGTGCTGCGGATGGTTCTCGAGCCCCGGGTAGAAGACCCTGCTCGACGAGCGGGAGCACATCGAGGTACCGACCGATCCGCAGCGCATTGTCGTTCTGCCGCAGCAGACGCAGCTCGAGCGTCTTCAGCCCGCGCGTCAGCAGGAACGCGGACATGGCGTCGAGCGACCGACCGTTGATCTCGCGGAACTGGAAGACCGTGCGCGCGGTCGGTGTCGCCGCAGAGGACGCGGCTCATGGCATCGGAGTGGCCACCGAGATACTTCGTGGCACTGTACACGACGAGATCGGCGCCCCACTCGAGCGGGCGCTGGTTGATCGGGGTGGCAAACGTGTTGTCGATGACCGTCGTCGCGCCGACAGCGCGCGCGCGAGCAGCGAGCCGCGCGATGTCGAGTACGTTCAGCGTCGGGTTTGTCGGCGTCTCGAGGTAGAGTAGATCGCAGCCACGCGCCATCTCGCGTTCGATCGCTGCCGTGTCGCCGGTGTCGCGGAGGGCGACATCGACGCCGTACTTCGGCAGATATTCGATGAAGATGCGGTTGGTTCCGCCCTACGGCGAATGGACACCACGCGCTGGCCTGGTGCGAGCAATGCGAACAGCGCGTTGCTGATGGCCGCCATGACGGTGGCGAAGCTGGTCGCCGCGGCGGCGCCCTCGAGCGCGCACATCTTCGCCTCGAACGTCACGGTGGTCGGGTTCGTGTTGCGCGAATAGATGTGGCCGGCGCGCTGGCCGGCGCCGACATCCTGCCACTCGTCGAGGTCCTGGTACGCGAAGGTGACGCGGTGGTACACTGGCGGGACGGTCGCGCCGTGCGGTGCGGCACCGTCCTCGCCGCCCCACACGGCGCGGGTGGATGCACCCCATGCGGGATCCACGGGCTTGTCCCGTCATGCGATCGCTCCCCTTCTCGAAAGTGGTGGTTGTCGGCCGGTCGGCCAGCCGCGCCCGGGAGCGCGTTAGCTCGGTCGCCCTCGGCGCCTTGCGGTTCCCTTCGATCGTTACGACCAACTCTCGGGGGGACTCACACCCCCAGATCATCAGACATGCTGGGCGCACCAAAAAACCCGCACCGTAAGTGACGGTGCGGGTTCGGTTCGATCAGAGTGCGCCCGAGTGGATTCGAACCACTGGCCTCATCCTCCGGAGGGATGCGCTCTATCCAGCTGAGCTACGGGCGCCTGTCTCTGCATCGCATGCTGCACGACACAGAAGATACGGGAAGTGAATAAGCCGAGTTCTGTCTCCTTGCGGAGGCGGATCATTTCTCTTGGACGACGGTTGCCCGCCGCCTCCAGCAGCCTACCCGGGACTCCGACGGCGCGGGCAGCGCCTCGTCCCTGCTTGGCCTTGCTCCGGGTGGGGTTTACCTTGCCGCCCGCTGTTACCAGGGGCGCGGTGGTCTCTTACACCGCCGTTTCACCCTTGCCTGTGCCATCTCGCGACGGCCATCGGCGGTCTCTTCTCTGCTGCACTTTCCATCGCCTCGCGACGCCCGGCCGTTAGCCGGCACCCTGCCCTGTGGAGCTCGGACTTTCCTCGAGCGCCTCACGACGCCCGCGATCCACACTCACTTCCCGATTTGTCAAAAAGCAGTCTTCCCTGCCCCTGCCTGCTCGCCCGTGCCCCACCGTCCAGATGCGAGAAAAGGAGGGCGGCGTCATGCACCCGATGCGAGTTCCGCAGGAGCGAAGCTCCGAGGACTGTTCGAGCAGCGGGTGTATGCCGCCGCCCTCCTCGCGAGAAAAGTGCGCCCGTCAGGACTCGAACCTGAAACCTCCTGATCCGTAGTCAGGTGCTCTATCCAATTGAGCTACGGGCGCATCCGACAGAGCAGCCCCGCTGACAGACGGTTTCCGTCGGCCGGCGGGGCGATTTCAGTATTGAAATTTACCGGAACCCGACAGGAGTGTCAACGGGACCCGCGCTCCTGTAGTGTACGATGCAGCGGCCCCCGGAGGGCTCCGGCGTAGTAACCAATGCCTTCCGGGCGCACCTGCTTTTGCGACGAGCGCACAGTGCCTCGCCTCGGCGACGAGGCACGGCCGCGACGTCCTACCGCCGGCGTCCGGGCTCGCTGATCTTCTCGACCACGTCGCCGGTCTTCTTGTCGCCCTTGCCATCGGTGGCGATGTCGGCCTGCGCGATAATGCCGACGATACGGTCGCCCTCGGTGACCGGGATCCGGCGCACCTGCTCCGACTTCATCGCGCGCATCACGTCATCGACATCGTCATCAGGACGCACGGTGTGCAGACGACCCGATGTCATGTGGTCGCCAACGCTGCACTCGGCGGAGTTGTCACCGGCGACGTGCCGTATCGCGATATCGCGATCGGTGATGACGCCCACGAGCCGCATCGAGTTGCGATCCTCGACAACGGGTACTGCGCCGATGTCCGAGTCGCGCATGATCTGCGCGGCGCGCGTCAGGCTGTCCTGTCGCGTCACACACTCGATATCCGACGTCATGATCTCACGTGCCTTCATATTTCCTCCTGCGTAGTGCTCGAGTTCCAGGGAACACTCACTGACGGTGCAAGCGATATGCCCTGCGCGCGCGATGTACACCGGTCCAGTGGACGCCTCGCGTGGTATTGCAGACTGGCACGAACAGTGCCGCCATCGCGCTGTCCCACCACTCACTCACAGGAGGCAACATGCCACGCAAGGACCAGGGCGAGCGCACCGGCGGGCAGAGCGAGACGCAGAGAGACCAGCCGCAGAAGGGGCAGCCGCAGAAGGGGCAGCCGCAGAAGGGGCAGCCGCAGAAGGGGCAGCCCATGGAAGGTCAGCCGCGTCAGGATCGTACGGAGCAGGAGCGTGAGCGGCAGAGCCAGGAGCGCACCGGCTCGGAGCGGTCGCACAAGGAAGGCACCACCCGCGAGGGCAGCTCGAAGCAGGGCCGCGGCCAGCAGAACCGCAGCCACAACGACTGACGGGTGAATGTGAGCGGGGAGGCGAACCGTACCCGGTCGCCTCCCCGCTTTTCATTGATCTCTGTCACGTCGTCGCGCGACGGCGGGACTGCCCCACGCGCCGCGTTTCCGCGGTCGGGGCGTACTTCACGTCGCGTCGCGACGTCAGAACCGCCCCACGCGCCGCGCGACCTCGGTCGGGGCAAACTTCACGTCGCCGCGCGACGTGGGCTCCTGCCAACCTTCGTCGTCGCCCATCCCTGCCGCCGCTGAAGCTCGCCAAAGACAGCCGACGCGGATCAGTAGGCGCTCAGCCCCGTGATGTCCTGGCCGAGGATGAGCCCGTGGATGTCATGCGTGCCCTCGTACGTATAGACCGACTCGAGGTTGGCCATGTGTCGCATGGCGGAGTATTCGACCAGGATGCCGTTGGCGCCGAGCAGGCGCCGCGCTTCGCGTGCGATGTCCGTCGCCATGTCACAGTTCGCGCGCTTCGCGAGCGACACCTGCTGCGGCCGCATGGTGCCATTGTCCTTGAGCCGGCCGAGCTGGAGACAGAGCAGCTGTGCCTGAGTGATCTTCGTCAGCATGTCGGCGAGGCGGACCTGCTGGATCTGCTTGGCGCCGATCACTGTGTCGAACATCACGCGTTCCTTCGCGTAGCTGACCGCTTCATCGTAGCAGGCCATGGCCGCGCCGATCGCGCCGAACGCAATGCCGTAGCGCGCCTGCGTCAGGCACATGAGCGGACTCTTGAGACCGCCCGACTTCGGCAGCAGCGCGTCGTCGCCGACGCGCACGTCCTCGAGCACCAGCTCGCTCGTGTCTGACGCGAGCAGCGAGAGCTTGCCCTTCTGGTCCTTCGCGGAGAAGCCGGGCGTGTCCGTCGGCACGATGAAGCCGCGGATCGACTTCGGATCGTCAATGTCTCCAGTCTTCGCCCAGATGATCGCGATGTGGGCCATCGACCCGTTGGTGATCCACATCTTCGCGCCGTTGATCACCCAGGAGTCGCCGTCCTTGCGCGCGGTGGTGATCATGCCGGACGGGTTGGATCCGTAATCCGGCTCGGTCAGGCCGAAGCAGCCGATGATCTCGCCCTGCGCCATCCCGGGCAGGTACTTCTTTCGCTGCTCCTCGCTGCCGAACTCGTAGATCGGGTACATGCAGAGCGCGCCCTGCACCGACGCGAACGAGCGGATGCCCGAGTCGCCGCGCTCCAGCTCCTGCATGATGAGACCGTATGCGACATTATTCAGCCCCGCGCAGCCGTACTCCTCTGGCAGGTTGGCGCCGAACACGCCCAGCTCCGCGAGCTGTGGTATGATCTGCTTCGGGAACTGCCGGTTGATATAGGCATCCTCGATGATCGGCATGAGGTTGTCTTCGACCCACTCGCGCACGGTGTCGCGCACCATGCGCTCATCCTCACTGAGGAGCGAGTCTGCGTCGAAGTAATCTACGCCCTGAAACCTGGCCATTTTAGTGATCTGGGTTCATCGGGTAATCGGGACCTTTTGAGCGCGGTGAACGTAGTCGTCGCCCTGCCAAATGTCGATGGCGGCGGGCGCCGCCGGCATGATCATCAGGGCGGGATCCGGCGGGGCGCACGGCTGTGGCACCAATCGCGCGGCGGGACGTACTAGTTACCGGCCACGCGGGGCGCTACGGCGAGGGGTTGGAGCCGGCGCGCCCTGCCACGAAGCACCCGGGAAGGAGAGCACACATCCGATGCCGCAGCCCGCGTTGCATATACTGCTGGCGCGCCAGACGCTCGCGCGCTGGGGCTCCGGCCCGCAGGCGCCGTTCGATGTGCGCGACGACACGTCGGTCAATGCCTTCATGCACGGCAGTCTCGCGCCGGACATGGGCAACTTCCCCGGCGGCAGCCGGGCCCTCGCCCGCCTCGTACACACCCGCCGGACCGGCCAGCTCCAGCGTGCGCTGCTCGAGCGCGCGGCGACGCAGGAGGAACACGCGTTCGCGCTGGGATGGCTCGCGCACATCATTGCCGACGTACTCATCCATCCGCTCGTCAACGAGGACGCCGACCGGCGCGCACAGCCCGGCGCCGCGCAGATCGTCGAACATGTCCGGGTCGAGGTCGGCCTGGACGTGTGGTTCTGCTGGCAGCACCCCGCGCTGCGCGGAGTCAGGCTCACACCCGCATTCGACAGCACCGGCTACAGGTTCCTCGCCGATACGCTGAACTCGGTCATAGACGCCGGCGTCACCGCGGAACAGCTGACCCGGATGGAGCGCGGGCTCATCATGTTCAGCCATGGCGCGCTGCACTTCGCCACCACCGTCGCACGCCGGCTGTCCTGGCGCGACGATCTCGACGTCACCGTTCCGTTCGGTTCCGCCCTGGTCTGGCACACGGCGTCGCGGCTGAGCCCCGTGAATTCGGTGGTGAACGCCTACCTGAACCCCTACGTCCCCGAGCCGCGCCTGATCCGGCGGGTCGAGAGCGCACTGCGCAGTTTTGATGGGATGCTCGATGCCGCTGTCGCGGATGGTGCCGCAGCCCTGCCGGACTACGACCTCGAGGATGGTACCATCCGCACGGATCAGCGCGTTGCGTAAGCTGCGTGCCCGTGCTCGGCTGATCCGGGCTGGCGACGGTCTGCTTCGCGGGCGATGGTCTACTTCAGGCTGGCAATCACCGCGTCCGCGTACTCGCCCGTACGCGCCGTGCCGCCGACGTCCGGCGTCAACGTCTTACGCGCTTCGAGCGTACGCTTGATGGCGTCGCGGATGCGGTTGGACACTTCGTGCTGTCCGAGGTGCTCCATCAGCATGCAGCCCGCCAGCATCATCGCGGTAGGATTGGCGATCCCCCGACCCGCGATGTCCGGCGCGGAGCCGTGCACGGGCTCGAAGATCGCCGCGTCCCTGCCAATGTTGCCGCCCGGCGCCATGCCCAGCCCGCCCACGAGGCCGGCCATCTGATCGCTCAGGATGTCCCCGAACATGTTCTCCATGACCAGCACATCGAACTGGTAGGGGTTCAGCACCAGCAGCATCGCCGTCGCATCGATGATGCGATCCTCGAACTGTACGCGGCCCTCGTACTCCTTCGCGATCTCGCGCCCGACCTCGAGGAACAGGCCCTGGGTGTACTTCAGGATGTTCGCCTTGTGCGCGAGTGTCACCTTCTTCCGCCCGTGTGACACTGCGTAATCGAACGCATACCGGACGATGCGCTCCGCGCCGTGGCGCGTGATGATCATGATCGACTCCGCCGCGGCATGCGGATCATCGCCCACACCGATATAGTGCTCGACTCCGACGTACAGACCCTCTGTGTTCTCCCGGATCAGCACCAGGTCGATGTCCTCGTAGCGGCCGCCCGACTGCAGCGTCAGCGCCGGCCGTACGTTCGCGTACAGATCGAACTCCTTGCGCAGCGCTACGTTGATCGACCGGAACCCGGTGCCGACCGGCGTCGTCAGCGGGCCCTTCAGTGACACGTGCGTGCGACGGATGCTCTCGAGCGTCTCCTCCGGGATCGGCGTGTGGTGCGTGTCCACCGCGGCCACTCCCGCCAGGCGCTCGTCCCACTCCACGTCGGCGCCCGCCGCCTCCAGAACCTTGACCGTCGCCTCCGTGATCGACGGTCCGATGCCGTCGCCCGGGATCAACGTTACTGCCGTGCTCATGTGCTTCCTTCCTCGTTGTGCACCCGCCGACTCCGCTCAGCGCGGCGGGACATAGTCCGGATTGTACTGGTACCGTGTGGTCTCCTCGCCATATCGGGCGAGCGCCTCGATCGTCGCCGGGCGCTGCGTGCCCTGCTCCAGCGCTGTGCCCAGCAGGTTGTTCGCGCGACGCCACGTGATCTCATTCAGCGTATCGCGTACCAGCAATGCACGCGCGACCTCCGTATTCCCCGCCATCGTGATAGCGCGCACGCCGGCAATACCGGGATGCTTCTCGAGCAGCTCGCGGGTGCCGGGCGCGAACAGATAGATGTAGGGTCCGACGCGCGCCCATAGCGTGCCGCCGCGCCGCAGCTGGTCCGGCGGCTGCTGCACGACGACCTCGAGCACGTTGCCGCTGTAACGGTACTCCGCCTCGAAAGCATGGCGCGCGTAGTACGACTCCACCGTAGCGACGTCGGGCAGCGTCAGGTCTGCGCGGTCGGGAAAGATGCGATCACACGCGCCGACCGCGAGCAGGATCGCCAGCAACGAGGCAGATCGCATGACTCGCGATGTCATCGTGGCACCTGCAGGGCGAGTGCGCGGGCGGCAGAGGCGGCGACAGCCGGATCGTCCCGCTCGCCGGGGCTGCTGGCTGCTACACCGTACCAGAGCACACGGCCCCCCATCGTGTCGATGAGAGCGGCTGCGAGATGGACGCGGCCCGCACCCGCCGCCTCGGGAATCCACACGGCGCCGATGGGCAGCAACGCGAGGCGCGCGTCCGTCACCACTGCCACGCGGCGCAGATCGCCGTACAGGGGATCACCGATCGACTGAAGTCTCGAGCGCTGGAAGTCACGCACGGGCAGGTCGCGCACCGTGATCGCCCCGAGGGCGGCGGAGCCCTGTACGGCCCGCTCGATGGCGTCCGGCAGCACCCAGCGTACGCGGGGCGCCTGCTCCGGCAGCCAGTACGCGAGCTCCGCCTCGACGGCGCGCAGCGATGCGCTGGTCAGCGCGAGCATGGGACGCGTGGTGTCGGCTGTGGCCGGTGGCGAGATCGCAGGCACGACATGCTGGACGGGCAGCATCATGACCCGCTGCCCGCCGATGTCCGGGAACGGCTGCTGGGCCGTGTCGGCCGCCGGCGGTGCCGGCGAGCTGGCACATGCGGCCAGCACGAGCACGGTGATGAAGGCTCCAGGTCTCACGCGTTCTTCCACACCGGAGGGCGGCCCTCGCGTGACGACTTCGGACCTTCCTTCGCATCCTGCAGCGCCATCAGCTCGCGCAGGTATAGAGACTGAATGCTCTGCAGCGCGTCCGGGAAGCTGCTGTAATAGCCCTCGAACTGTGCCCGTTTCGCCAGCTGGAGCACCGGCCCGCTCTTGCTCGTGATCTCGGCGACGAACATGTCGAGCGGCTCGTTGAAGCCGTCGACCGGGAACAGCCTGTTGACGACACCATCGTGCTCGAGCCGGCGCGCGCTGATCTGCGCACCCGTCAGGATCCACTCCATGGCGCGACGCCGCGGCGCCACGCGCGGCAGGATGGCTGACGCTACGGGCGGGATGAGCCCCTGGCTCACCTGCGGCAGTGCGAACGACGATGTCTCCGATGCCACGATCATGTTGCACCCGAGGGCGAGCTCGAAACCGGCGCCCCACGCACGCCCTTCCACGGCCGCGATCGTGATCACGTCCAGCATCCGGATCGTCTCGAAGATGCGCAGGTACACCTGGAGCATCCGCTGCACGCGCTTCTGGCCGTGCTCCTTCAGGTCGATGCCCTCGGAGAACGTGCCGTTCGCACCCCGCACCACCAGTACCTCGAGCCAGCGATGACCGCGCAGCGACTGCAGCGCGTCGTTGATCTCCTCCATCATCGCGATGTTCAGGAGATTCGCCGGCGCCCGATTCAAAATGAGAGTCGCAGACTGCGACTCTTCATCCAGTTCCACCTCTATCCGTCGGTACTCCATTCACCCCCCATATCCGCCAACCCGGTCCATGTCGGGCCGGTCAAAGCATGTGCCCCCCGTCCACGGGGATCACGGCACCCGTGAGGTGCCGCGCCCGCTCCGAGCACAGGAACACCACCACGTTGGCGACATCCTGCGGATCACCGAGCCGCGCGAGCACCGTGCGATCGCGCGCGCGATCCAGCACCTCCGACGATACGCCGTCCGTGAGTCGCGTGGTGCGGATGTAGCCGGGCGCCACGGCGTTCACATTGATGTTCGACGGCCCCAGCTCGACAGCCGCCGAACGCGTGAGTCCGATCAGGCCGGCCTTCGAGGCCGCGTAATTGGAAAGCCCGAACTCACTGCGCAGACCGTGCACCGAAGCGACGTTCACGATCTTGCCGTGCTGCTGCGCACGGAGGATCGGCGACACCGCGCGGATCATGTTGAACGCGCCCGTGAGGTTCGTCTCGATCACGTCACGCCACTCGTCGTCTTCCATGCGCCACAGCGCGCGATCCCGCGCGATACCCGCATTGTTGACGAGGATGTGCAGCCCCGACAGCGAGTGGTCGGCCTCCGCGACGAATGCACCCACCGCCTCCGCGTCTCTCACGTCACACGGTCGGCACACCACGGTGACCTGCATGCTCCGCAACTCGTTTACGGTCCGCTCCGCCTCCGCCTCGATCCGGCCGTCGCCGTTGTCGAAGTAGTTGAAGGCGATGTGGACGCCGTGGCGCGCGAGCTCGAGCGCGGTCGCGCGGCCGATACCCGTCGCTCCGCCCGTCACGATCGCGCCCGTGCCGAACAGCTCGCCATACAGCCGTTCAGGCTGCGGCTGCGTGTCCTCCACTACCTCGGCCAGCAGCTGCTCGACCGCCTGGTCGGCGACCTGCGGACCGGTCGACCCGGTCGAGCCGGTGAAGTCGTCGGGTGAGTGCCGGCGGCGTGCGTACAAGGATCGTCCCTCCATGAGCGGTCCGCGCGCGCGGGCGAGCACCGGGGCCGCGGCCCCGGCGATCAGCGTGGAACCTAGCAGAATGCCGATTTCACGCGCAGGCTGTCAAGTCGCGGGGGTACGCTCGTCGGGCGACGGGCCGGATCGGGACGTGGCGGCCGCCTTTCAGGCCCTGGCCTCCGGATTGTGCTTTACCGACCGGCCGCGCACGAGGAAGATCACCTCCTCGCATATATTCGTTGCCAGATCCGCAATGCGCTCGAGGTTGCCGGAGATCAGCAGCAGGTCCATGCCCGCGGTGATCCGGCGCGGGTCCTCCATCATGTGTGTGAGCAGGATCCTGAAATTATTGTCGTGCAGCTCATCGACGCGGTCATCCCGCTTCAGGATCTCCACCGCCGCGGCTGCATCCGCGCGCACGAACGCATCGAGCGAGTCGGCCAGCATGTCGGTCGCCAGCCGCACCATCTCCTCGACTTCGGGCAGCACGGGGAACGGCGGAGCGGACACCATGTACTTCACGGCGTCCGCAATGTTCTCCGCATGATCGCCCACGCGCTCCAGGTCGTTGCCGATCTTCATTGCCATCATGATGAATCGGAGGTCACGCGCCATCGGCTGCTGCAGCGCCAGCAGGTTGATGGCCATGTTGTCGACCTGGACCTCCAGCTCGTCGATGGCGTCATCGCCGGCCACGACTTCCTGTGCCAGGTCCGTATCCCGGTCGATCAGCGCCTGCACCGCCTTGCGTACCTGCTCCTCGGCGAGGCCCGCCATTCCGACCAGAGTGGATTTCAGCTCGTCGAGTCCCTCCTGGAAGTGCCTCATCCGAATCTCCCCGTGATGTATGCTTCAGTGCGCTCCTCCGCAGGATTCGTGAAGAGCCCATCCGTCTGGCCGTACTCGATCAGCTCGCCCATGTAGAGGAACGCCGTGTAGTCCGACACGCGCGCGGCCTGCTGCATGTTGTGCGTCACGATCACCACCGTGTAGTCCTGCTTCAGCTCGTAGATCAGCTCCTCGATCTTCTGCGTCGCGATCGGATCCAGGGCCGATGCCGGCTCATCCATCAGCAGCACCTCCGGCTCCACCGCCAGCGCACGCGCAATGCACAGTCGCTGCTGCTGACCACCGGACAGCGCGAGCGCACTGTCGTTCAGCCGGTCCTTCACCTCGTCCCACAACGCCGCCTTGCGCAGCGACTGTTCCACCAGCTCGTCCATGTTGCCCCGGAACCCGTTGATGCGCGGACCGAAAGCGATGTTGTCGTGGATCGACTTCGGGAACGGGTTCGGCTTCTGGAATACCATGCCGATGCGCCGCCGCACATCGACAGGGTCCACGCCCTCACCATACAGGTTCGTCCCCTGGAACAGCGCCTCGCCTTCAATGCGTGCGCCCGGCACCAGGTCGTTCATGCGGTTGAAGCAGCGCAGCAGCGTGCTCTTGCCGCAGCCCGACGGCCCGATGAACGCCACCACCTGGCGGTCGGGGATCTTGATGCTGATGGATTTCACTGCCCGCGTCTCGCCGTACAGTACGGACAGGTCGCGCGCCTCAAGCTCCACCGCGGTAGTCGGTTCGAAGATCGATTCAGGCATCAGTTCCGGCGTGAGTAGCGGTTGCGCAGCAGGATCGCCAGGCCGTTCATGGTCAGCAGCACCACGAGCAGGATCAGGATGGCGCTGGCGGCGACATAATGGAACTCGACCTTTGCTTCATTGATCCAGTTGAATATCTGGATCGGCAGAACGGTGAACTGGTCGAGTGGCCCGGACGGCACGAACGGCACGAATGCGAGTGCGCCCACGACAATCAGCGGTGCGGCCTCGCCCACCGCGCGCGACAGGGCCAGGATGGTGCCCGTGAGAATGCCAGGCAATGCGAGCGGGAAGACGTGGAAGCGTATCGCCTCCCACCGTGTCGCACCGAGCGCGTATGCACCCAGCCGTATCGAGTTCGGCACTGCCTTCACCGCTTCCTGCGACGCGATGATGACGACCGGCAGTATCAGCAGTGCCAGCGTGAGTGACGCGGCCAGGATACTGCGGCCGAGGAACATGTAGCGGACGAACACGGCGAGGCCGAGAATGCCGTAGACGATGGAGGGCACACCGGCCAGGTTCGCGATGTTCGTCTCGACGAGCTTCTTCCAGCGGCTCTCCGGCGCGTACTCCTCCAGCCAGATCGCCGTGCCGACTCCGAGCGGGAACGCGATCAGCGCGGTGAGCACCAGCGTCCATACCGATCCGACGAGGGCCGGCAGGATGCCCGCGCGCGCGGCCAGTCGTGATGGGAACCCGGTCAGGAACTCCCACGACAGATAGCGCGTGCCGTCCGATATGACGTCGAACAGAAGCACGGCCAGCACAATGACACCGAGCGCAGTCGCGGAGAAGCATAGCACGTGGAAGAACACGCCGAACCGCGCACGGTGGCGGAGCCGGGGCCGGAACCGGCTCGGATCGCGCTGCATCGCCGGGTGGCGCTCATCCTGCGCCGCGGGTGCGTCGCGCTGCGCGGGGCGCACGACCGGTGTGCGATCGTCCGGCTGCCGCTCGCTCATTCGTACACCTCGCGGAACCGGCGCAGCACGAAGATGCTGATGATGTTCATGAGCAGCGTGATCGCGAACAGCAGCAGACCCACGGCGAAGATCGTGCGGTACTCGACCGACCCGTGCGACGCCTCGCCCATGCTCGTCTGCGCGATGTAGGCGGTCATGGTCTGCATGCTCTCCAGCGGATTCAGTGTCAGCTTCGCCTGCGCACCCGCGGCGATCGTCACGATCATCGTCTCACCGATGGCGCGCGATATCGCGAGGATGAAGCTGGCGATGATGCCCGACAGCGCCGCGGGCACCACCGTTCGCGTAGCGACCTCATACTTCGTGGCGCCCAGTGCGTACGCACCCTCGCGGAGCGCGCGCGGCACGGCGGACATCGCGTCCTCCGACAGTGATGACACCATCGGCACGATCATGATACCCATCACGATCGCGGCGCTCAGCGCGTTGAAGAACTCGGTGGACGGCCAGATCGTGCGCAGGATCGGCGTGACGAACGTGAGCGCGAAGTAGCCGTAGACAACGGTCGGTATGCCGGCCAGGATCTCGAGGACGGGCTTCAGCACCTTGCGTGTGCCATCGCGCGCGTACTCGCTCAGGTAGATGGCGGCGAGCAGACCGATCGGGAGCGCGACCGCCGCGGCGATAGCGGCGATCACGATCGAGCCCGTGACGAGCGGCAGCACGCCGTACTGCCGCGACGTGAACTGCGGCGACCACTCTGTGCCGGTCAGGAACGTGATCGGCGAGATCTCGCGGAAGAACGCCAGCGACTCGAACACGAGCACGAGCACGATGCCGATAGTCGTGAAAATCGACACGGCGCTGAAGCCGACGAGCAGGGCACCGATCCACCGCTCGCGCCGGTGCCGTCTGACGAGACCGGCCGCGCCGCCGGTGAAGGTCCCGCCGCGCGCGGCCGTATCGTTACTCGGTGCCACTCGGCTGGAGCTGGCTGAGGTTGGCCTGGTAGCTCGCCGCGTCCATCGGCACGTAGCCCACTTCCGTCACCAGCTCCGCGGCCGTCTCCATGTAGAAACGAACGAACTCTGCGACCTCGGGCCGCTGCAGATCGCTGCGGTTCACGTAAATGAACAGGGGGCGTGACAGAGGCGCGTACTGTCCGCTGGTGACCGTTTCCGGCGTCGGCTCGACGCAGCCGTTGCCGTTGTCGACGCCGATTGCGCGCAGCTTGTCCTGGTTCTCGATGTAGTACGCGTAGCCGAAGTAGCCGAGCGCGTTGACATCACCGCCCACTCCCTGGACCAGAACATTGTCGTCCTCGCTCGCCGAGTAGTCGGGCCGGCTCGCGTCCTCCTCGCCGACAATCGCCTCGGTGAAATAGTCGAACGTGCCGGAATTCGTGCCGGGCCCATACAGTCGCAGCGGCTGGGCCGGCAGGCCCTCGCGCACCTCGCTCCACTGCTTGAGCGTGCTGCCCGGCTCCCAGATCCTGCGGAGCTCCTCGACCGTGAGGCACTGCACCATGGTGTTCTCCGGATGCACCGTCACGGCCAGTCCGTCGATCGCTACCTGGAGCTCCAGGGGATCCACACCCGCCTGCTCGCACAGCGCGCGCTCGTCATCCTTGATGGCACGTGACGCGTTGCTGATCTCCGTCTCGCCCGCACAGAACCGGCGGAATCCGCCGCCCGTGCCGGACACGCCGACCGTCACACGCACATCGCCGCCGCTTTCGATCATGAACTCTTCGGCGACCGCCTGCGAAATCGGATAGACTGTGCTCGAGCCGTCGATCTCGATCGACCCGCTCAGCTCACCGTCCGTACCACCCCGCTCGCCACCGCAGCCCGCCAGAACCAGTGCAGCGGCCGTGAGGACAGCGGTCGTGTGCATTCGCATTGGACTCTCTTGCCTTTCCGCCCCGCGGGGGGCGACTCAGAAGTACAGGTTGAACTGCGCGCGGCCGGCGTGCTGCGTCTCGAACCGGTCGCTTTCGGGCACGAACACATCCCAGTTGAACATCAGGCGGTTGCGGCTCATGAAATACACGTTGAGGCCGGGCGTCAGCAGGAGACCTGCGTCGCCATCCACACTGTCATCCGGGTCGCCGTAGCTCACCCTGGCCATGGGCTCGATCCCTTCGATCCGCGCTCCGCCCGTGCCGAAGAACCGCGTCAGAACACCCTGTGCGCCGAGAAAGCGTTCCTCGGTGGCGAGATTCGTTCCACTCGATACTTCGCCCAGCAGCCACCAGCCTTCCCGCAGCCCGCCCAGCTCGACATCGACCTCGAACGCGTCGCCCGTCCGCGTCGCCGGATCGCCCGGCGCCGGCCAGCTCAGCTCCCGCCGGCTCCAGGCCGCGCCAAGGGTCACCGGCATTCCGATATCCACCTCGTACGTCGCGCGGGCGGCGAGCGACTTGCCGCCGTTCTCGTCGCGCGCATCCGGGCCGTTACCGTTGAAGACGCCGGCCTGCCAGCCGAATCCGCCGATCTCGCCCATGAGCGCGACACCCATGTCATAGGCCAGGTAGCCCTGTGTCTCCAGCAGTGCGTGCTGCTCGCCGATCAGCAGATCACCATGGACGGTGCTCAGCTCGCCCTGGTTCAACGTTTCCAGCGATTCCGCCAGGCCGCGGATACGCACGCCGCGCTCGATCATCGGATGCGCCGTCGACGACGTCAGGTTGATGACGCTGAACGGCTTCTTGAACTGACCGGCACGCACCGCCAGGGCCGGATCCAGCTCGAGCGACATCCAGACCTGCTTCAGCTGGAGCCGTCCGAGTGCGAAGTCCGGCTCGATGAAGCCGCGGATCCAGTCGCCGACCCGAACGTCCGCCGACAAACGCACGCGCCGCGTCTCGAACGTGTTCGACGCGATCGGCTCGCCCGCCTCCGCCGCATCCACACTCGTGCTGTTCCACTGGAACTGCATCCGTCCACCAAATTCCACACTGATCGGCAGCTGCTGCGCCTGCACGGGCGCCGCCATTGCACACGCGATCACGCAGGCCGAACCCGCCACCATGGACAGGCGCATAATCATCGCTCTCTCGAAGGAGTCGTTCTGTTACAGGACGCCACCATAGTAGCAACGCTCCGTCGACCGGATAGCCACGGAATCGTAACAGACAGGTAACGGCGTAACAGCCCGTCACAGAGGCGTCGGCGGCCTTGGCGAATAAATTGTGATGAGGTTACCTGATTGGACGGCCGTTCGAAGGAACCGTCAGGCCCGCCTCCAGGCAGTCCCCGATCCCCACACGAACACGCTCCCACTCCCGCTGGAGCGCCTTCAGCGCTCCAGATGCACCACGACCGTGTCCGCCTGCCCGCGCAGGTTGCCATGGTGCCGCCCCGCCCAGGTCAGGTAGATGCGGTGCGTGCCGGGGTCGAGATCGGGAAGCCGCCACGTGAACGCGGAGCCGGCGCGGGCGATATCGGCAGCGGCGGGCATGATCTCCCGGGCGCCGACCATGGCGTGCAGGTGCAGGTCGCCGGCCATCCATCCCATGGCGGAGTCGAACGCCAGATCGCCCGGCGTGTGGAATCGGATCGTGACGGGGTTGGTCAGCGTGTCGCCCGACGCGGGCGTATCGATGGCGAGCGGCGGCACGTCGTCATTCCCGTCGCTGTCGAGCGTGGAGACGAAGAAGCTCGCGCCCAGGATGAGCGCACCGGCGATGAGGAAGCCGATGATGGCGGGTGTGCGTGATGGTTGTGGATCAGTCATGATGCAGCTGGCAGCCTGAACCTGATGGTTGTTCCCTTGCCGAACTCGCTCTCGGCGGCGACCTCGCCGCCCATGCTCTCGACGAGGTGCCTCACGATGGACAGTCCGAGGCCGGTACCGCCCTCCGCACGTGAGCGCGCCGGATCGGCGCGGTAGAACCGCTCGAAGATCCTCGGCAGCGCGTCGGACGGTATGCCCGCGCCGGTGTCGCGCACCTCGAACTCAATGTAACGCGCGGGCGCGTCGGGCGAGACCCGCGCAGTGCCGTTGCCGTTGCTGATACCGCTGACGGCCGCGGCGCCGGCGATCGTGCCGTAAGGCGCCCCGGCAATCACCTGCCTGGAGCGTACGTCGATGCGGCCGCCATCCGGGGTGTAGCGCACCGCGTTCTCGAAAAGGTTGGACAGGACCTGTCGCAGGCCGCCGGCATCGGCCAGGACGAGCGCATCGGACTCCGGCGGTGTGAACGTGATGCGCTTGCGGCTGGCGGACTCGGCGCAGGAAGCCCACACGTCCTCGATGACGGAGCGCGCATTGACTTCGTGCAGCTCCGGTCTCCAGCCGCCGGACTCGAGGCGCGACAGGTCGAGCAGGTCCTCGATGATGTGGTGCAGCCGCTCAGCGTTCTTCCGCACCACTTCCATGAACTGCCGCTGCACCTCGGGTGGCAGCTCCGGATCAGCGAGCAGCGTCTCGACGTAGCCGCGGATGGACGTGAGCGGCGTCTTCAGCTCGTGACTGACGTTGGCGACGAAATCGCGTCGCACGCTCTCGAGCCTGCGCACTTCTGTCAGATCGACGAATGCCACCAGGGTGCCGCCGCTGCCGTCGCCGCTAGGCGCGAGCGGACGCGCGGAGACGATGATACGGCGGCCTTCCATGGCGATTTCGGCCGCCGGTATCGTGCTGCCGGCGATCGCCCGCTCCAGCATGCGTCGCAGCTCGGCATGCCTGATGTGCGTCGCGATCGGCTGGCCCGCCGTGCGCGATGACAGACCGAGCAGCCGGCGCGCCGCCGGATTCGCGCGTACGACGCGGCCGCCGCTGTCGATCTGCAGGATGCCTTCGGAGATCGCGTCCAGCAGGACGGCGACTTCCGCACCCTCGCGCGCAGTGCGCGCTTCCCTTGCCGACACGTGCGCGGACAGCCGCTCCACCGCACTCATCAGATCGCTCAGCTCCCGGACCGCGAAATCCGGCGGTTCGGACTCGTCCCCACGCGCGCGCGCGAGCACTGCTTCCCGCAGCTCGTATAGGGACCGTGCATACGCGCGCCCGGCGACGATCGCGACGGCGAGCAGGATTACGCCGAGCGCGGCGAGGGTTACGATCACAGTGCGTTGCACGGCACCGGCCGACGCCGCATCGACCCCCGCATCACGCAGCGCGCTGCCGACCACCTGCACGAGCACGATCCCGCTCAGCGTCAGCGCCGCGACGCTCACGCCGGCGAACAGCCGCGCAGTACGCAGGGTGCCGCTCATTCGTCCTCGCGGCCGCGGAACCGGTAGCCGAAGCCGCGCACGGTTTCGATCAGGCTGCCATTCTCACCGAGCTTGGTGCGCAGCCGCTGGACGTGCATGTCCACCGTGCGCGTCTCGATCCGGGCGTGAATGTCCCAGGCGTTTTCCAGCAGCTGCTGCCGGCTCTGCACCCGCCCGCGTCGCTCCAGCAGTGTCACGAGCAGCCGGTACTCCGTCGGCGTGAGCTCCACCTCGGCGCCATCCACCGCGACACTCAGCGCGTTCAGGTCCACCGTGATGCTGCCCGCCCGCAGCGTCCGCCCGCCACCGGCCACTGCGGGTGATTGCGCCCGCCTCAGCACGGCACCCACCCGCAGCACCAGCTCCCGCGGACTGAACGGCTTCGTCACGTAGTCGTCGGCGCCGAGCTCCAGTCCCTTCACACGATCCGCCTCATCGCGACGCGCCGTAAGCACCACCACGGGCACATCCGCCATGTCCGGCCGCCGCCGCAACTCCTGTAACACCTCATAGCCGGAGAATCCGGGCAGCATCAGATCCAGCACGATCAGATCGGGCTTCTCGGCACTGACGGCTTCCAGTGCCTCCTGCCCGCCCTCCGTCGTGCGGACCCGGTACCCTTCCTTGGTGAGATGGTATGCGACGAGCGCCGCAATGTCCCGCTCGTCTTCCACCACCAGAATCCTGGCCGGTGTCTTCCGCACCGAATTTGTACTCATGAGCCTGCAGGTCTGTGGTCCGGACGCAGCAGTCGGGTACCTGCGACGTCACACGCTGCGCCTCTGTCTACAGAGAGCTAGCGACGGCCCGTCAACGTCCTGTCAAGGAAATGTAACGAACTGGTGACCGCACGGCGCCCGCGTGTCGTTACCGGCTCGTTACCTGCATGAGGATCGGCCGTTGCGGCGGGTCATGAGATTGCCGCAGAGGAGATGCGATGAACGAATTGATGGTCAGAATACATCGGGGGGACGAGCGGGCCCTCTTCTACGTCGTGGCGAGACGGTACAGCCGGATGGATCGCGCCATCGGCCGAATGACTCACCTCGGCGGCGCCGCGTTCACGATCACTGCTGCGGTTGCGATGCTCGCCGCCCCATCAGCGGCCTGGAACGGTGCCGGCCGGCGTGCGGCGTTCGCCCTCGCCGGGTCGCATCTGTGCGTGCAGCTGCTGAAACGGACGATCTCGAGGCGCCGGCCGCAGCTGCCGGTCGGCATCCAGTCGCTGGTCGAGGCCCCCGACCGCTTCAGTTTTCCCAGCGGCCACGCGGCCGCTGCAATGTCAGTCGCGCTCGGTGCCGCGCTGGCCGTTCCAGCGCTCACGCCATGGCTGCTCGGCCTCGGCGTCATGGTCGGCCTGTCCCGCTGCTACCTCGGCGTCCATTACCCGGGCGACGTCCTCGCCGGCTGGATCCTGGCCGTGTCCGCGTTCGTCGCCAGCGCCTGGATCTGAGGCGGGCTTCCTCTTCCGCAACGATACCCACATCGGTCGTTCCCTCCATACCTGTGCAGCGCTGTCCGCGGCGGTGGACTCCCGACGGGTGCCCCGGACCCATACAGGCTCGCTCGCGACCCGACCGACGGCAATGCCCGCGCGGGCGTGAGGCGATGATGTTACACGATGTTTACACAGACCCGGGTGAGGCCGTGGCCATGGGGCCGCTAGAGGCGGTTCGACAGAGACAGCAGCTTGAAGCGGCCGTCGCGCTCCACGATCGAGCCGAACAGCCTGACGTCCTCCGTCCAGCCATCCGCACTGCTGATCCTGAGTGTGCACGTCTGGTGGATCCGATTGGCGCCCTGGATCACCGGCGCGCCCGCGCAGTGATGAGACGCCACGGGCAGCCGCTTTCCGCCGAATCGCCGCAGCAGGCGCGACTGGCCCTTGAGGCTGTTCTGCTCGAGCAGCAGCCAGTTCACGGCGGGCGGCTGCGCATACGGCGGCTGTGCATGAGCCGAGCTCGGGAAATAGAGATGCGCGAACTCGGCGCGGCTCAGCATCAGCGCCGCCAGCGCATCGGTACTGCTGTCCTCCACGGCTTCGACGAACCGCGCGATCAGCTCATCGACCGATCGCGGTGCGTCGTCACCGAGTGAAGCGACAGCGGGCAGATCCGCCTGGAATCGCGCGATCATGGTCGCCATCGGCAGTATGCTGTCAGCGACCGGAGCCGGTGCCCGGCGCGCGCTGTCGCCCTGCATTGCGCTCACGATTCCCACCCCGCCTTCCTGTTCCGCGGTTGCCGCCTGTGTCATGTCACAACCCGCGCCGATCAGCAGCACGACGACGGGCACCACCCCGTTGAGCTTCATCTTCTCTCCATGGTGCATGCGGCCGGCAGCGGATCTTCCGCCACCGGCCGCCTGCCATCATCCGGACCCGGGCTCGGATCCCGGCCCCACCCCTCCACCCAGTGTGCCCGCCCGGCGCGGGCGATTCACGTCCGATCAGTTGTCGGCGTAGATCGTCCAGCCCTCCCACCACTTCGGACCCTGCGGGTCAGCCGCGCCGCGATACGCGGTCGGTGTGATGAACGTGCCGGCCTTCGCGGCGATGCTTGCCGGGAACGTGCTCATGCCGCCCGTGCGCTGCGGGGCCATGGTCGTGGGCGCCCAGTCGAACTGCGCAGCGTTCGTGGGATCGGAGGGCAGCAGGTTGAACAGGCTCGCTGCGGATCCGACCGCCGAGGCCACGCTGTTCGACGTCGTGTCGTACGGCTGCTGCCCCGCGTGGAGCAGTGACCCGTTCTCGACGCCGAGCACGTTCGCCACGAGCATCTCCCCCGCCGTCACGCGCGCGGTCGTGGTGGCGTCACGCACGGAGAGCGCCGACTTCGGCCAGCGGGCGACGACACCGTTCACGTAGTAGCCGGCCGCGCCGCGCCGGATCACCATGCCGTGGCCGCCGGATGTGGCATCGACGAACCCGGGACCGGTGCCGATCAGCGTGAAGTTCGCCCACAGCGGCGCGGTGAACGGCTGCGAGTCCTGGCCATTGATGCAGTTGGCGCCCGCACAGCCGTCGTTCTCGATGCCCTGCGGGTCGCCCGACACCGTGCCTGCGCCGGGCCGCGGGGTGAGCACCTTCGACTGGTAGGCGATCATGAACTGGGACCGGCCGCGATATCCTTCCGACGCGTCGAAGTGGTCATCGCCGGATTCGTAGGACACGAGGTACTTCGAGTCGACCGTGCCGCCGAACCACTCGAAGTGGTCATCCAGCCCTGACATCGCCTGGAGGTATTCCAGCTTCGTGCCGCTGCCGACCGCCGCGAACGTGAATGCGTTCAGCTCGTTGTCCGGCGAGATCGCATAGCCCGCGAACTCGACGCGCACATAGCAGAGCTCACCGCTGTTGTCGGCGTCGTTCGTGCCGCCGCCATATGTGATCTCACCCGCGCGCCCCTCCAGCTCCGTGCCGGTCCCGCGGTTGATCGTCGCGTTGCCGACGATCACGAGGCCGCCCCAGTCACCCGGCTGCCGCTGCCCGACCGGCCGCGAAGACGTGAACACGATCGGCGCGGCCGCCGTGCCGCATGCCATGATCCGGCCGCCGCGCAGGACGAACAGTGCCGAGCCCAGCGTGTTGTAGTCGCCGTGGATCGTGGTGCCGGGCTCGATCGTCAGCGTGACACCCGCCGGCACGTGGACGAACCCGCTCAGCGTGTAGGTCGTGTCCGCGTACAGCGTCCGGTTCGCTGTGAAGTCCCCGCTGATCGTCGCGACGGCCGGCCCGTCCGCAGGTGTGGTGACCGATGCGGCCGCGCTGAACGAGCTCTGCCGCGACCCGCTCACTGCTGCGACACGGTACTGATACGACGTTTCCGGTTGAACCGTCGCATCCGTATACGGCGACGACGTCGTCGTGCCGATCTGTGTGTAGGTTGCAGACCCGGCGGCGCGCTCGATAACGTAGCTCGACGCACCCGCGACCACGCCGAAGTTCACGGTCACCGAGGTCGGCGAGGCGGACGTCGCCTGGACGTTGGCAGGGGCGTTCAGTGCGGCCGGTTCGGTAGGATCATCGTCACAACCTGCCGCCACGAAGGCTGCGAGCAGGATCGGTACGAACTTCAGTCGGGCCATCATCGCTTCACCTTTGCTGCGATTTGCTGTTGAGCACGGTCGCGTCAGTGGACCGCGGTACGGCTGCGCGTCAGAATCAATAGAGCATCCGTCTGCACCCGCATCGTCTCCTGTCTGTCTCGATCGCGTCACGGCTTCACACCTTCTGAGCCAATGCTCCACACCTGTCACCGAGGACGCAGCGCGCTACTGCTTCCACGACAGCCCGACGCTGTACGAGCGGCCGCTGCGATACGACTCGCGGATGACATCGCCCTGCACCAGCTCGTACGGAGCATCGAGCAGATTCTTCGCGTCGAGCTTCAGCGAAACCGATCCGAGGACCGTGGTGCGCAGTGACATGTCGAGCATGTGACGTGGCTGCTCGATCACATCCGGCAGCGGCACCTCACCCGCGCTCACGATGCGCTCGCCGACCACGTTGTAGAGCATCGTCGCGCTCGTGCCGCGCCATTCCGGCGCCCAGGTGACGCCCAGGTTGGCGACGTAGGGTGCCTGGCCGACCATGCGCCGTTCGGTATTCGTCTGGCTGGACGCTGAGCTGGCGATGTCGATGCGGCTCCGCATCAGGGTCACGTTCGTGAACATCGTCAGCGACTCGAGCGGATTGGCGATGAAGCCGAGTCGCTTCCGCGCCTCGATCTCGACGCCGAGGTTGTCGGCGGCATCGGCATTCACGAACGTCACCACGCTCGTGCCGGACGTCGAGCGATAGACGCGCTCGATCGGTGCGTCGAACTGCTTCGCGAACGCGCCGAGCGACAGTACGCCGCCAGCCTCCGGATACCATTCCCAGCGAACGTCTGCATTGCGGATCAGCGTGCGCTCGAGATCGGGGTTGCCGCGTACGTTCTCACCACCGAGCACCTCCCGGTACTGCACGTCCGCCAGCTCGCGGTACTCCGGTCGTGCAAGCGTCTGCGAAACGGAGAGCCGCAGGTTCTGCGCATCCGTCAGCCTCACGTTCAGTGCGAGCGACGGCAGCACATCGGTGTAGGCGGGCTGCACGTCGCTCACTTCGGTGCCCAGCGTCGACTCGGCGTGCAGGTCCAGCTCCGAGCGCTCGACACGAGCGCCGCCGATGACCCGAACACGCTCGCCAATGCCCAGGTCGAGCATCGCGTATCCGGCCAGCAGCCGGTCCGCCGCCGAGTACGAGCCACCCTGTGTCAGCGGACTCACACGCATGTAGCCGTGGCCATCCGCCGTGAAGCGGCCGTCGAAGATCTGCTCCGGCGACATCTCCAGCGCCGTCACGGGCAGCTGGCTTGCGGAAATACTGTATGCGCGATTGACGGCGTCGCGGTCCGTGCGACGGTACAACATGCCGATTTTCGCGGAGGTTCCTTCACCTGCACCGCCCAGGTGGACGCGGTAGTTGAGGCCTGCTTCCGCAGCCGATTCCTCCAGATCACCGAACGTGCGCACGGCACCCTCGCTCGACGCGGCGAACCAGCGGAACGGCTGGCCCGGCTCCGTCTGAGCGTAGACCAGCTCGGAGCGATCCGGCTCGTAACGGCGGACGCCCGATGCGGTGACGCTCCAGTCCAGAACGTGCCGACCGAGGTGGTGCTCGGCCCCTGTCTGCGCGGAGAACACGCTGCGCTCGACGAAGCGCAGGCGCTGGATCTGCATGGGTGTGCCGCCGTGGTTCTCACTCGAGCCGATCTCGAAGCGTGCCTCGTTGTCCGCCGTCCTGTTGTATGTGCCGTTGAAGAACGCACGCGTGTGCTGACCGACGAGAGTGCTCATGCTGGCGAGTCCGCCGATCAGCACGGAGCTGCGACCGGTCGACCCGTTGAAGCGGTCGACCTCGAGCGTGGCACCGGCGCCGCCCGCGAGTGTGCGCGCGCGCACTTCATCGGCGCGCACTTCCTCGCCGTACGAATACGTTCCGCTCACCAGATACGAGATGTCCTGCCCGAGGATGGCGTCGGTGCCGCCGAGCGAGGCACCGAACGAAGAGCTGCCGCGTCCCGTGCGTCGGTCCGACGACCACGCATTGCGGAAGTCGTTCACCATGCCGTTGAACTGGCTCTGCGATACGCCGTTCGTGAAGTCGCCCGCCGCCACGACACTCTGCGGCAGATCACGCCTGGCGCCAGCGGTACCGAGCCACTCGGAACCTTCCGTGGGGGCGGCGAGAATCACCGCACCGGTTACGCGGTCGTTGAAGCCTGCGCCGGCCGACAGCGTGAACTGCCGCTCGCTCGGAAACTCACGTGTGCGAATGTCCACCCGGCCGCCGCTGAAGTCGCCCGCCTGGTCGGGCGTGAACGTCTTCGCGGTGGTGATCGTCTGGAGCAGGCCGCTGGGGAACAGGTCGAGCGGCACCGTCTTCCGCTCCGGCTCCGGGCTCGGTATGCGCGCGCCGTTCAGTGACGTCGTCGTGTATCGTTCGCCGAGACCGCGCACGAAGATGTACTTGCCGTCCTGCACGGTTACGCCGCTCACACGCTGCATAGCCGCAGCCGCATCGCCATCCGCACTGCGCGACATCTGCTCCGCCGTGACCGCGCTCACAATCGACGTCGCATTGCGCTGCTCATCGAGAGCACGCGCGACACTGCCGCGCTCCGCCGCCGCCGCCACCTCGATCGCCTTCAGCTCGACCGCCGACTGCTCCAGCGCAAGGTTCTGCTCGATCGTACTGCCTGCCGGCACCGTCACGTTCGTGACCGTCTTCGTCCCGTAGCCGATGCTCTGCGCGCGCAGGGCAACGACACCGGCGGGCGCGCCCGCAATCGCGTAACGGCCGTCCACGCCACTGAGCGCGCCGACGCCCGCGTCGAGCACCTCCACCGTCACATTCGCGATGCCGGCGCCGCTCTGCGCGTCGACGACCCGGCCGACAATGCGGCCGTTGCCCTGCCCCGCGAGAGGGCCCGCCAGCACAGCGATCGCGGCCAGCCCTGCCAGAATTCCCTCGAGCGATCGTACGAACCTTTGCGTTGTCATCCATCCACCAGGGTTGAAGACCCGTACCGCCGTGCGGCGGTGCGTCCCACATGCTGTGACATTAGGCGACGCAGATCTCCGACTCCCCACGGAACCGTAACGAGCCCGTCACACCCTGCGGCAGGCCCGCTCCGCACGCGCCCATTGCTCCGCTCCGCACGTACGGCTTGCCCCGGCCCGCACGCGCGCGTAGACTCGCCACGCGTCACGACGCGCGACTCCCGCGCACACGCGTTCTCCGAATCGCCGATCGCCATGCCCGAGCGCACCGACATCGACATCGACGAGCTGCGCGAAGTGTGGTGGATGCTGTCCGCCGACGATCGACTGGAAGGGTTCCGGCTACTCGACGCCGGCGCGGCCGGCGAGTTCTTCTCCGACCTGGATCCGCACGACCAGGCCGAGCTCCTGCTGGCGCTCCGCACACACGAGCGACGTACCTGGCTGCGCCACCTCGCACCCGACGACGCCGTCGACCTGCTCCAGGACGTCGACGACGAGGAACGCGCGGGACTCCTGGCGCTGCTGGACGACGCGACGCGCCGCGAAGTGTCCGTCCTGCTCGCCTACGAGGAGGACGAGGCCGGCGGCCTCATGTCCTCGCGCTTCGCGCGCGTGCGGCCAGACATGACCGTCGACGAGGCCGTCAGCTACCTCCGCAAACAGGCCGTCGCGGGCGTCGAGCTGGAGACCATCTACTATACCTACGTACTCGAGGCCGATCAGCGGCTGCTCGGCATCGTCTCCTTCCGCTCCCTGTTCTCCCTGCCCGGTTCCCACCGCGTCCGCGACATCATGCTCACGGACTTCATCGCGGTGCACGAGGAGATGGACCAGGAGGCCGTAGCACGACTGTTCGCCGAGTACGACGTCATCGCACTCCCCGTCGTGGACCAGCAGGGCCGCATGAAGGGCATCGTCACCGTCGATGACATCGTCGACGTCGTCGAGGAGGAGGCGACCGAGGACGCCCACAAGTTCGGCGGACTCGAGGCCCTCGAGCTGCCCTACCTCCGCACCGGCCTCCTTGCTCTCGTCAAGAAGCGCGCGGTCTGGCTCATCTTCCTGTTCCTCGGCGGCATGCTCACCGCCACCGCGCTCGGCCAGTTCCAGGACAGCATCGAGGCCCTTTCCTTCCTCACCCTGTTCATTCCCCTGATCATCGCAAGCGGCGGCAACTCCGGATCCCAGGCATCCACTCTCGTCATCCGCGCCATGGCCATGGATGAGGTCCGCCTGCGCGACTGGTGGCGCGTCGCCCGCCGCGAGATCGCCACCGGCCTCGTGCTCGGCGCCGTCCTGGGCGCCATCGGGTTTCTCCGCGTCGTCGTCTTCCCCGGTGACATCGCTGACCTCGGCGGCAACGCCGTCATGCTCATGGGGCTGACCATGACACTCAGCCTCCTCGGTGTCGTGCTCTTCGGCACGCTCGTCGGGTCAATGCTTCCATTCCTGCTCCGCCGCGCCGGCCTCGATCCGGCCTCCGCATCCGCGCCCCTCGTCGCGACGCTCGTCGACGTCACCGGACTGCTCATCTACTTCGCCGCTGCCTCATATCTGCTGCGCGGGTTCTTCGGCGGCTGACCCGCGCGGCCGCGGAGCAGGGGTGCCGATCGCGCGTCCGACGTCTCGATGCTCCACACCGCCCCAGTTTCGTGTACATCATGCGGTCACCGGCCTCGCCCCGCCCGGAACGACCTTGGCATCATTGCCGTGTACATACGGCCATCGTGGCTGTCTTCCAGCAGCCTCCGCCCACACCGGCCGTGACTGGCTCCACCGGCATGCTCCCTGCACTAAGCCATTGACAGCAAAGACCTTGCGGCCTCGCGTGCGCGACGGCCGGGAAAGGAGCACGGGGCGAATGGTCAGGAGAGTACTCGTCGCGGACGACGAACCGCTGACCGCGGAGATGCTCGCGCTGATACTGGCGTTCCGCGGGTTCGAGGTGGTCTGCGCCTACGACGGCGCGGAGGCGCTCCGTCAGGCGCGCGAGTTGAAGCCGGACATCATTCTTCTGGATGTCCTGATGCCGGAGCTGGAGGGCGTGGACGTGACGCGGGAGTTGCGCTCGGACGCCGAGCTGCGGGAGCGGCCCGTGATCCTGATCAGCTCCTGTGACGAGGGTGAGGTCGAGTGGCGGGATGCCGGGGCGACCCTGTTCCTGCAGAAGCCGATCGACATTGTGGCACTGCCGGACGTAGTGGAGCGGCTGCTGCCGCCGCCCGAGGGACCGCCGCCCGGGGAGGACCGGCGGGAACTGGCCGCCTGACGACGCGGGCGGGAACCGCCTGACGGGGCGGGCGGGAACTGCCTGACGAGCCGCCGGCCGGGAATGTGGGCGGGCAGTCCCGGGTTGGCGGCGATGTCGATCTAGAGCTTCGTCCCGCTGAGCTCGAGCACCCGCTGGAGCTGTTCGTCCGTGACACGCTGCACCGCGACGCGCGGCATCCGCACGAAACTCATACCGCAGAGCACATCATCGCCCTTGAGCTCAGAAAGTGGCAAGGCGCGGGCGAGCGGCTTGACCGGCTCGAGATCGACGACGACGCGGTCTTCTGCGTTGGGGTCGGGCCGGTACTCGCCGACCACGCGGGCGATCCCCACCAGTGCCTTGTCCGGGGAGGTGTGGTAGATGAGTGCGATGTCTCCATCCTCACATGTGCGCATGTGCCGCTGCGCCTGCGCGTTCTTGACGCCGTCCCATACGGCGCTCCCAGCTTCTACCATCTCGTTCCAGCCGTAATCATCGGGGTCGGCGAGGAACACCCAGGCATTGGCCATCATGCGCTCGCTTTGCTGTGAGTGGCGGCATATTCCGCGCAGCATGCGCGGATCTCAGCCTCGGTGAGAACGCGGCTCGTGCGTTTGGCGAGCGCGAACACATGCTGTGACAGCCCCTCGTCGGCTGCGTCGTATCCATGGGCGGCGAGCCAGTGCTTTACGTTGGACATACCGCTCACATGGCTGATCTCGATGCGCTGCGCGAGTCCGAACGTGGCGGCCGGAACACCCGAGTACACGCGATCGACCAGCCAGTCATCCCCCTTCTGCTGCGCCTTGATGATCGCGGCCGCATGCACTCCTGTGCCGGTGCGGAACGCATCCTCGCCAAACACGGGGTAACTGGGTGGAATCGGGACGCCGGTCGCGCGCGAGACAGCGTGCACATAGTCAGGCAGTGTCGACAAGTCGCTCCGGTGCATGCCGAGCAGCTGCAGGTTAACGAGCAGCAGGTCCATCTCCGTGTTGCCGACACGCTCACCGATGCCGATGGCGGTGCCGTGCACGCGGTTCACGCCCGCTTCAATGGCCGCCAGCGTATTGGCGAGTCCCAGTCCGCGGTCTCGATGGCCGTGCCAGTCCAGCTTGACCGGCTCACCGGTCGGCTCGATGACCTCGTTGCGGATGAAGCGGACGAGCTGATGCACGCCGTGGGGCGTCGCGTGCCCTACCGTATCCGCCAGGCAGATGCGACGCGCGCCACATTCGATCGCGAGCGTGTACAGCGCCTTCAACGTCTCCGGTCGCGCGCGCGTCGTATCCTCCGTCACGAACATCACGGACAGACCCTCTCCCACCGCAAAGCGGACGGCGTCCTCCGTCGCCTTCAGCATGCGTTCGAGCGTCCAGTCCTCGGCATACTGGCGGATGGGTGAAGATCCGATGAACGTGCACGCCTCAATGGGCACGCCCGTGTCCTGCACCACGCGCGCGATGGGCTCGATGTCCGCGCGCACGGTACGTGCTGCACAGTTGGCCGCGATGGGCAGGTGCGCGTCCGCGATCTCGCGCGCGAGGGCGCGGACATCGCCTTCGGCGCGCGGTCCGGCGCCCGGCAGTCCGATGTCGGCCGTATGGATGCCGAGCTCGCACATCAGGTGCAGGATTTCGATCTTCGCGTCGATCGGCGGATCGGTCACGGAAGGACACTGCAGACCATCGCGGAGCGTCTCGTCGTCCAGCTCGACCGGCTCGAGCCTCGTGTAGTCCACGGCGTCGCCGGCCGTATTCCAGTCGTGGATCAGGTCCTGCTGCTGCATGGGGCCTCGCCTGAATGGACGTGATGTCGCAAAATGGTCCCCGTTCCGCGACGTTGTCAAACGGTACCCGATCCGGAGCAGCATGGCAGAATCCACAGTCGTGTCAGCCTCCAGCGCGTTCGAGACCGCGCGTGAGCGGATCATCGAGACCGATGAGCTGACACTCCGGCACATGTGCGACGCGACGCGGATCGCCGCGCCGAGCGGCAGTGAGGGTGCGCGCGGCCGCTGGTTTGCGGACCGGCTGCACGAGCTGGGTCTCGCACCGGTGACGGATGCCGCAGGCAACGTCCATGCAACGACGCCGTCTGCGGACGTGCACGCGACGCGGCTCGTGATCGCGGCCCATCTCGATACCGTGTTCAGCGCGGACACCCCTCTCGATGTGCGCCGTGACGGCGACCGGTTCACGGGGCCGGGTATCTCCGACAACTCGCGCGGTCTCGCCGGCCTGCTGGCGCTGGCGCGCGGCCTGCACGCCGCCGGCTGGCCCACACTCCGGCCGGTCGCAATCCTCGCGACGGTCGGTGAAGAGGGCGCCGGTGACCTGCGCGGCGTGAAACACTACTTCGCGCACCACACCGAGCGAACGGCTGCATTCATTGCTCTGGACGGTGCCGGCGCTGGACGCGTGATCACAGCGGGTGTCGGCTCGCGGCGCTTGCGCGTCACGTTCCGCGGACCCGGCGGCCACTCGTGGTCGGACTGGGGCGCGCCCAATGCCATCCATGCGGCCGGCCGCGCGATCGCCGGACTGACAGCGATCCGGCTGCCCTCCGCGCCTCGGACCACCTTGAGTGTCGGCCGGATTGGCGGTGGCACGAGCATCAACGCGATTCCGGGGGAGGCCTGGTTCGAGGTGGACCTGCGCAGTGAGGCGGTCCTCCCGCTACAGGAGCTGGAGATGTCGGTGCGCGATCAGATCGAACGGGCGCGCCGCGCCGAGGCGCGGACGCGCGAGCTGGAGGTGCAGGTGCTGGTGGTGGGCGATCGCCCGGCCGGCCGTACGCCCGAATCGGACCCGCTCGTTCAGTCAGCCATGGCGGCCACGCGGGACATCGGCCTGACGCCGCATCTGGCGAGCTCGAGCACTGACGCCAATGTACCAATGGCGGCGGGAATACCAGCGATCGCCATCGGGGCGGGCGGCGAGGCGGGCGGTACGCACACGCTGCGGGAATGGTATGACAACCGCGGCGGGCCGGCCGGACTGGAACGCGCGTTGAGAGTCGTGCTGGAAACCGCGGGCCTGGCCTGATTCACCGGACCCGGCTTCACTTTGCGGTTACGCGCCATCCAGCCATGGGCGTTGCCCCGCTCAACAGCCCGCACAGCAGCGCCACGCTCGAGTCAGGCTGGGACATCGCCATGCGTGAAACGCCCGTAACCGCAAAGTGAAGCCGGGTCCGGTGGATCAGGAGCCGTCCACCCGGGACTCGTTCCCGATCGAAACCGCCCCCCTGACCCCGCGCACCACGGCATTGTCCCCAATCATGGAGTCGTGCAGCTCGGCGTCCTCGATCGTCACGGACTCACCGACGACCGTGTCGCGCAGCTTCGCGTTGCGCAGCACACTGCCCGTCTCGACCGTCACGTTCGGCCCGATCTCGCAGTTCTCCACCGTGACACCTTCCTCGATGCGGACCGGCTGCGTAATGCGCGTGTCGCGGTCGCCGTCCGGCATGCGCCCCCGCCCGTTCTCCAGCAGGTAGCGGTTCGTGTCTATCAGCGTCTCGAGCTGGCCGCAGTCGTACCACCCGGTCACCTCTTCCACGCGGATCTTCGCGCCGTGGTCGATCATGTACTGGAACGCGTCCGTCAGGTAGTACTCACCGGACTTACCCTTCGGTCCTTCCATCGTCGCGCGAATACCCTTGAACAGGAGCTTCCAGTCGCGAATGTAATAGAGTCCGATGTTCGCGAGCTTCGAGATGGGATCCGTCGGCTTCTCGACGATGCGCTTCATGTTGCCATCCGCATCCTTCACGATGACGCCGAACCGCTGATAGTCCTCCACCTCCTTGGCCCAGATCACACCCGCGTACTCCTCCGGCAGGCGCTTCACGAGCGAGAGATCCGCGTCGAAGAGTGTGTCCACGAAGATGATCAGCACATCGGAATCGACGAACTCCTCCGCCAGCTGGACCGCCCCTGCCGTCCCGTTCTGCACGGGCTGCTCGACGAAGTGTGCCGTGAAGTCACTGTACTCGCGACCGATGTATTCCTCGATCTTCTCCCTGAGGTAGCCGGTGATGAACACGGCCTCATCCACGCCCAGCTCGCGAAGGTCGTCGAGGATGTAGCTCATGACCGGGCGGCCGCCCACGTGCAGCAGCGGCTTCGGCGTGGTGTAGGTGTGGGGCCTGAGACGGGTCCCTTTGCCTGCCAGCGGTATGATGACTTTCACGTTCCTGTCCTGGTTCTGTGCAGCGGATCGGGTGCCGCGGTGAAGATGGGATGATCCCTGCCCGTCCACCAGCGAGCGCGGCGGCCCATGGAACACGGGAACGCGGCGCCCGGCCTGGGTATAGGAGAGCGTACCGCACTCCGGGCAGGGGCGCGGCGAAGATAGCAATTCCCGAGCCCGGGTCAACGCAGCTGGCTGCTTTCCGGCTGATCTGGAGCATCGCCGGGCAGGGATCTCGCGGCGCGCGGTTGCGTTGCGTAGGTTGGCTGACCATGAAATGTGATGAGAGGTAGACCCATGATGAAGCGAATTGTGCTGGGCGCGCTGGTGGTCCTGCTGCCGGGCGCGGCGGCGGCGCAGGAGCGGCCTGATCAGCCGCGGACGATCTCGGTGAGCGCACAGGGAATGATCGAGCGCGAGCCGGAGGAAGGCGTGGTCCTCCTGGCCGTCGAGAGCGAGGCGGAGGATGCGCGCGCGGCTGCGGACGCCAATGCGGAGCGGATGACACAGCTCGTGGCAGCGCTGCGGCGCGCGGGTGTGGCCGACCGCAACATCCGCACGATCTCCTACGAGCTGCGGCCCGAATACCGTCGTCAGGTCGAGCAGCGCGATGAGCCGCCGCAGATTGCCGGCTACCGTGCTGTCAACATGGTGCAGGTGACGGTCGACACCGTGTCCGCGATGGGTCGCATCATCGACACGGCCATCGCGAGCGGCGCCAACCGCGTGGCGAACATCAGCTTCAGGCTGCGCGACCCGCACGCCGCACATCTCGAAGCACTGGCGATTGCCATGCGCAACGCGCGCCGTGAGGCGGAGGCCGTGGCGGAAGCCGCCGGCGAGCGGCTGGGAACGGCACTCAACATCAACACCGGCGGCTACCAGCCCCCGATGCCGCCCATGCCCATGTACGCCGGCCGCGCCGAAATGGACATGGCCATGGCGCCGAGCACGCCCGTCGAGACGGGCACGCTTACTGTCGTGGCGACCGTGAACGTCGTCTACCAGCTCGCCGGAACACGGTGAAGCCGGAGCGTCGCCGCGGCTATATCGAGACGACGCCCGACGCGTCGGATCGACGTCTGCGCGGCCGTACGTATGCGGTCCCGTTCGAGGACGTGTGGCAGGCCGCCATGAAGCTGACCGGTGGCGACCTGTTCCGCTGGACGCGTCACGATGCGGATGACACCGAGGGCGTCATCCTCGCCTCGTCGAAGTCCCTGACGGGCGCGATCCATGACATCATGATCCGCATCACACTCGACGAGAATGCGCAGACCCGCGTCGACGCATCCGCGCAGGCACGCAAGCCGCTGCGCGATCTCGGCGGCTCGAAGCGGCGCCTGCGCCGGTTCTTCCGCAGACTCGACCGCAGCATCGCCCGCGCCCGTCGCGAAGCGTCGCGGCCACCGCGGGAAAAATCGCGCGCCTAGAGCCCGGCGCGACGCCGCGCGGCCAACTGGCGCGCCTGGTGCTCCGTGCCCCCGCACAGTCGCGAGGCAGCGGAGCAGATATTGCCACGAACGCGGCCGCCGCACTGGAACGTGCACGGCGGACCTGCTGAATCGGGAGTCATGAGCCCTAGTCGACAAGGTACCCGAGCCGAAACGCTGCCGATCGTACCATTGCGCAGCACCACAGTCTATCCGCTCGGCGTCATCGGCGTTCAGATAGGCATCCCGACCACACTCGAGCTGCTCGCCCAGCACCCCGAAGCGGGACTGATCGTCGCGGTTGCCGTCGCGGACGGCGGACCCGACGAGCCGGTCGACCCCAGGAACCTCGAGAAGATCGCTGTCCGTGCGCGCGTCTCCGATCGGCTCAACATGCCCGGCGGCACGGTCCAGCTGACGCTCCAGGGTGTCGAGCGCGTCCAGCTCTCGGAAGTCCGTGAGCACGACGGCTACTACGTCGGTACCGTGACACCGGTCGAGCAGCAGCCCGTCGATGAGGCAGCAGCACAGGAGCTGATCGCCCGCATCCTGAACGCGCTCGAGATCATGTCATCGGAAGTCGAGCGCGTACCCCGTGAAGTGCCGCGCATCCTGCGAATGAACCTGGCCGATCCCGGTCGCTTCACCGACCTGGTCGCGACACTGTCGAACTTCAGCGTGCAGGACAAGGACGCGATCGTCCAGCGCGTGGACGTTCAGGAGCGGCTGTCGTACGCGCTCTGCCAGCTCGAGAGCCAGCTCAGTCGCGTGCGCCAGATCGCGTCCGACGAGGAGCAGAGTCAGACGGCGGAACCCGCTACGGATGCCCTACCGCAGACCGCCATGGAGCGCGCGGCGGAGCTGCGTCAGCGCATCAAGATGATGCAGTCGCAGCTCGGCGATGTCGATCCGCTGGAGCGCGAAGTCATCGATTCGATGCGACGCATCGAGGTCACGGACATGCCCGCGCGTGTCGCCGCAGCCGCACGCACCGAGGTCGAACGACTGCGCAGCGTCGGCGGCGTCGGGCCGGAGGCCGGCGAG
Organism: Longimicrobiales bacterium; assembly: GCA_035461765.1. GTDB lineage: Bacteria > Gemmatimonadota > Gemmatimonadetes > Longimicrobiales > RSA9 > SH-MAG3. The sequence goes on along the minus strand of DATHUY010000018.1, from coordinate 20,234 downwards.
ATACGCAGCTATGTGGACTGGCTCATCCACCTGCCCTGGCGCGACACGGCAACGGCCGGTCCCGCGGAGATCGACCTGGGCGCCGTCGAGACCGCCATGAACGACGCGCTGCTCGGCCTGGACGAGCAGAAGGAACGGCTGCTCGATCATCTCGCGGTCGCGAAACTGCGTGGCGATTTCCGCGGCCCGATCCCCTGCATTGTCGGTCCGCCCGATGTCGGCAAGTCTTCGCTCGTGGCCGCGCTCGCACGCGGACTGGGCCGCCCGCTCGCCCGCATCGACCTGGGCGGGCGCGGTGAGGCCCAGCTGATCGGCACGCGGCGCACGCGCGCGGGCGCGCAGCCCGGCAAGATCGTCGGTGCGCTGCGCGACGTCGCCCATCGCGATCCGCTGATGGTGCTCCAGGAGATGGATGAGATCGGGCTCGGCAAGGTCGAGGGCGACCCGATCGAGGCGATGGAGGAAGTACTCGACTGGGAGAATCGCGTGGGCTTCGTCGATCGCTACATCGACCTGCCCGTCGATCTTTCCGACGTGCTGTTCATCGCAGTTGCGCAGGACTTCTATCGCGTCCCGCGCGATCTCCGCGAGATGATGGTCGAGATCCGCATCGCCGGTTACACGCCGGAAGAGAAGATGGAGATCGCGCGGCAGAAGCTCCTGCCCAAGCTCATCTCCGAGCACGGCCTCGGCGATGAGATCGAGTTCAACGAAGCGGGCCTCTCGTTCCTCGCCTACGGTTACGCCCGCGACGCCGGCGTCGCCATGCTGCGTCGCTCACTCGAGACGCTCCTGCGCACACGCGCCCGCGCACGCACGTCCGGCGATGATTCGCGCTGGATTATCGACCCGGAGCGCATCGAGGAGATCCTCGGACTGCCGCGTTACACGCCGACACCCGCGGAAAGCTCGCCGGAAGTCGGTGTCGTCACCGGCCTGGCGTGGACCGCCGCGGGCGGCGAGCTGATGTTCATCGAGGCACTGCGCATGCCGGGCTCCGGCCGGCTCATCATCACGGGCATGCTCGGTGAGGTGATGCGCGAGTCCGTGAACGCCGCCTACTCGTACGTGCGCAGCCGCGGCGAGGAGCTGCGGATCACGGAGGAGGACTTCCGCGAGAGCGACATCCATGTCCACTTCCCCGTCGGCGCCATCCCGAAGGACGGCCCGTCCGCCGGCATCGCGGTGACACTCGCCATCGCATCGACACTCTCGAACCGGCCGGTCCGCCACGACATCGCCATGACGGGCGAGGTCACCCTGCGCGGCAAGGTGCTGGAGATCGGTGGTGTGAAGGAGAAGGTTCTGGCCGCCCACCGCGCGGGTATCCGCGATGTCATCCTCCCGCGCGGCAACGAGCGCGACCTGCGCGACGTCCCCTCCGATGTGCGCGAGAACATCGTGTTCCACTTCGTCGAGCGGATGGACGAGGTGATCCAGCTCGCGCTGTTCAACGGCAAGGCCGGTGCAGGCGGAGGGGCCGGGAGGACGAGTCGCGCGCGGGGGGTGCGGGCGGCGCGGCAGAAGGAGGACTAGCCGCGTAGCGCGGGCATCCCGGCTCGGCCGGCTTCTCTTTTTTTACCACAGAGCACACGGAGCACACGGAGACGGATGACAGGCGGGACCGCATGGCAGAGATGTCATGCGGTCCCGCTTTATCATTCAGGAACACCTGCGTAATCCGAATTCAGCGCGCGGCAGAGCTTCTTCTTGTTGTTACAACAGATCAGATCACGGCTTTGCCGCGAACCGTCCCACCCCCATGAACAATGCCGCCGCCCTCCGAATGCGCGACACCTTTCCGATCCTTCACGGCCCTCGCGCCGGTCAAATCCGTTCTCAGTGTGCTCCGTGTGCTCCGTGGTGAAAAGATCCGTCCTCAGCGTGCTCCAATCGCGATTGGGTGATCCACCGGATGCGGCTCCAGCACCTCCCCCTCGCTCCTCGCCACGACTGCGGCCACGGTCAGGTCGCCGGTGACATTGACGGCGGTGCGGAGCATATCGAGGATGCGGTCGATGCCGAGGATCAGGGCGATGCCGGTCTGCACGTGGGCGCCCAGGCCGACGGACTGGAGCACCAGGATCAGCGTGATGATGCCGGCACTCGGCACGCCGGCCGCACCGATGCTGGCGAGTGTGGCTGTGAGCACGATCGTGAGCTGCTCGCCCACGCCCATCGGTACGCCGTAGATCTGCGCGATGAACATGACTGCGACGGCCTGGTAGAGCGCGGTTCCATCCATGTTGATCGTGGCACCGAGCGGCAGCACGAAGCTGGACGTCTCGCGGGACACACCGAGCTTCTCCTGTGCGACCTCCATCGTCACGGGCAGCGTCGCGCTCGAACTGGACGTGGAGAACGCGACCAGCGGCACCTCGCCGATGCGGCGCGCGAAGTCGAGCGGGTTCAATCCGACCACGAACCTGACCAGGCCCATATACGTGATGAGCACGTGCAGCAGAAGGCCGCCGGCGACCACGAGCGCGTAGATCAGCAGTGAACGGAGCAGATCGATGCCGAAAGAGGATACGACGGAGCCGACCAGCGCGAAGACGGCGTAGGGCGCCAGCTTCATGATCCAGTCGATCATCACCATGACGGCGTCATTGACGCCGTTAAAGAAAGAGAGCACCGTGTCACGGCGGTCCTTCGCGATCAGGCTGACCGCGGCGCCGAAGATGATGCTGAAGATGATGAGCGGGAGCAGCTCGCCGTTCGCGGCGGCCTGGAACGGGTTGGTCGGGATCATGTTGATGAGCGTCTCGCCGACACTGGGCTTCTCGGCGGCGAGGGTCATCCGGCCGGCGGCGTCATCGGCCATGGTGGCGGCGATCGTATCGCGCGTCGTCGGATCGATGCGCGAGCCGGGCCGTACCACGTTCGAGAGCAGCAGCCCGATCGTGACGGCGACGGCCGTCGTGAACAGGTAGATCAGGACGGTCTTGCCGCCGAGCCGGCCGAGCTTTCGGATGTCGCCCAGCGAGGCCGTGCCCAGGATCAGGCTTGCGACGACGAGCGGAATCACGATCATCATGATCAGCCGGATGAACACCGTGCCGATCGGCTCGATCATCTGGAGCAGATCCTGCAACCACGTGATCCCGGCCCAGTTCGCGATCGCACCGACCACGACACCGGCTACGAGACCGATCAGGATTTTGGTGTAGAGCTGCACTGCGGACCTCCTGCGCTGGGGGGTGCGCAGGGCGCACCGGTTCAGCAGTCGTCGCCTGGAGCCGGACGGCCGAACTTAGATATACGGTCGAATCGACGCAACCAAATGCCGCATCGGCGGCCGGCTCAGCCCGTGTCGATCGACAACCAGATGCCCGCAGCGGCTGCCGATTCAGCCATGTCGGCGGACCAAGGCTGAGCAGGCCCGAAACCTGGGTACGGCGTGAATCGTCAGGTATCGATGTGAATGATGACGTCCTGAGAACACTGCTGACGATTGCGTTCGGCGCACTGGCGGGCGGCAGCACGAACGCGATCGCCGTGTGGATGCTCTTCCATCCATACGAACCGCCGCGCCTGTTCGGCCGCCGTATCCGCATGCTGCAGGGCGCCATCCCGAAGAACAACGACCGCCTTGCCGTGGCCATGGGTCGCACGGTCGGCACGAAGCTGCTCACCCCCGACGACCTGGCACGCACGCTCACCGAGCCGTCGTTCCGCACCGCATTCGACGAGCGCCTCCAGGCGTTCATCGCGTCCGTATTCGATGAGCGCCGCGGCGCCATCGCCACGCTGCTCCCGCCGCAGGCCGTCGACGAGCTGCGCGCGCTCATGCTCAACGGCGCGGATACGCTGCTCGCACGTCTGGATACGTACCTGGCCAGCGACGCGTTCCGTTCTGCCGTGGAACGGTGGATCGAGCTGCTCAGGGAGGAGCTGCGGGAACGCCCGGTCGGCGAGCTGCTCACGCAGGAACGGCAGATCGCACTCGCCGGGGCCGCCGAGCGCTGGCTCGCGGAGGCGGTGGAGGGCGAAGCGTTCGCGGGCGCCATCCAGGACTACGTCGACCGGGGTGCGCTGCGCCTGCTCAAGCCGGACCGCACATTCGAGCAGTTGCTCCCGCCGGGCCTCGTGGCCGCCCTGGAGCGTGCCATTGCAGGCTACCTGCCGATCGCGATCGAGCGACTCGGTGGCATGCTGGACGATCCGGGCGCACGCGCGAAGGTCGAGCAGGTGCTGCATGAGCTGCTCGACCGGTTCATGAAGGACCTCAAGTTCCACCAGCGGCTGGTCGCCGCCCTGCTCATCACTCCGGAGACCGTGGACCGCGTGCTGAAGGCGGTCGAGCGCGAGGGTGCCGCGAAGATCTCCGAGCTCCTGCTCGACGAGTCCGTGCGCGAGGCGATGGCGCGTGGCGTCAACAACGCCATAGTCGAGTTCCTCGCGCGGCCTGTCGTCTCCGTGCTCGGCGCACCGGGCGATGAGTCCGTCGAGAACGCGAAGGAGACCGTCGTCCGCTGGTTCGTCGACATTGCACGCGACCCGCAGACGCGCGGCTTCGCCGTCGAGAAACTGCGCGGCCTGCTGGAGAGCGCGCACGGCCGCACGTGGGGCGAGCTGCTGCGGCACCTGCCGACGGATCGCGCGGCCGACGCCATCGTCACGGCTGCACAGAGCGAACGTGCGGGCGAGCTGTACCGGGATGCGGCCGTGAAGGGTGTGGACTGGATACTGGAGCGCCCGATCGGCCGCATTGCCGACAAGCTGGGTGAGGAATCGGCCGAGCGCGCCGAGCGTGCATTGTCGGATCCGCTCTGGCGCTGGGTACAGGAGCAGGTCCCGCCGATCGCGCAGCGCGTCGACATCGCGGGCCGCGTGGAGACGAAGATCCGCGAGTTCCCGATGGCGCAGCTGGAGTCTCTCGTGCGCGGCGTCACCGAGCGCGAGCTGAAGCTGATCGTGAAGCTCGGCTACGTGCTGGGAGGAATGATAGGCGCGGTATCGGCGGGCATCGCACTGCTGTTCTGATAACGCGCCAGCCATGCCTCCAGCGCGCTGCGCACATGGCCATCGATCGGCTTCGAGCGGTCGGCACCGTAGTCGTAAGAGACCTGCACCGCGCTCCCGCTCGACAACAGCTCACCGTCCGCACTGCGGACCTCGAACCCGGTCGTGAAACTCTTCGCGCCCACTCGCTGCACTGCCAGTCCCACTGTCACATCCGACGGGTAGCGGATCCGTGCGTGGAACCGCACGGTGATCTCCGCCATTACGTAGTCGATCGACTCCACTGCGGCGCTGCCCCTCAACTCGCGCCAGAAGGCCGCACGCGCCTCTTCGAGATAGATCAGCGGCAGCGTGTGGTGCGCATGGCCCATCGCGTCCAGGTCGCGGAAGCGCACGGACACCGGAGTCCGGAACCAGCCGTCATCGGCACCGCTCAAGCGGACGATCCCGCGCGCACCTGCAACACACCGGCCACAGCGTAGCCGAGCAGGCTGATGCCGATCAGCACCACGCCCGGTATGAACAGCCCCGCCATCAGCACGCCGCCCACTACGAGCATCATGCCGACGACACTCAGTGCCACCGCCGCGGTCACCGCAATCCGCGTGTGCATCACCGGCGCGGCTTCAGCAGGTCGATGTGGTGCTTCTTCAGACGCCGCGCCTGACCCGGGGAAACGACGCGGTCCTCACGTGCGCCGGGCAGACCGGGTGCGCCGACTCCCACCCAGATGCCGACTCCCAGCGCCGCTACCATTCCGCCAATGATCAGGATTCCCATGTATCACTCTCCTCGTTCAGACCGGAGTGCAGCGGGTCCGGCCGCGTGCGCAGGCGCGGGGCGGCCGGCATCTCGCTGATCCCCGTCAGCACCGCATCATGCAGCACACCGTTCGTCGCGAGGATTCCGTGCACATATGGGTCCTCGCGGTTGAAACGCGGCGCCGCACCGTTCAGGTCGGTCGCGCGCCCGCCCGCTTCCGAGACCAGCAGCACGCCCGCGCAGATGTCCCATTCACTCTTCGGACCGCGACTCACGAACGCTTCGCCGGTGCCCGCGGCCACACCCGCCAGCTTGTATGCCGTGCTGCCGGCCGGCTCGATCCGCCAGCCGCCGCGAAACGGGTCGAGCTCGCCCGCAGCAATCTCACTGCGTGACGCGAGCATGGTCACCTGGTCACCGACCTGCCGACCGCTCACGCGCAGCCGCTCGGCAGCCGCTCCACCGCGTGAGATGAATGCGCCCGCTCCTCGCGCCGCGTAGTACATCTCCTCACGCGCAGGATTGTACACCACGCCCACGATCGGAACGCCAGCCTCCACCAGTCCCACCGAAATCGAGAACTCCGGGAGCGCCGCGATGAATGAGGTCGTCCCGTCGATCGGGTCCACGATCCATACCCGGCTCCGCGCGAGGCGGTCCGGATGATCGCGCGTCTCCTCCGAGAGCCAGCCGTAGCCGGGCCGCGCTCCGATCAGCTGCTCATGCAGCATGGCGTTCGCCGTCAGGTCCGCCTCCGTCAGCGGCTGATCCGGCGTCTTGTGCCGTACCACCAGGTCGCCGCCGAAATAGCGCATGACCGCCGCACCAGCGCTCCGCGCGGCATCGATCGCAAGCGCGAGATCGGCCTCCTGCTCACTCATGGCGCGGCCAGTCTCTGCATCAGCGGTCCAGCACCTCGATGCGCTGCGCGGCCACGCGCAGAGGCACGATGATCGCCACCGCCGAGATGACGATCGCAAGACCGAGGCTCGTGACCAGCCAGAGCGTCATGCCCGCTTCTGGCAGTCCGATGGCGCCCTCCTGCCGCGCGCGCAGAATCGAGTAGACCGGCCATGCCTGCAGCGCGATGATGATGCCGAGATACGCCGTGGCCGTCATCATGAACAGCAGACCGCCGAAGCTGGTGGGTATCTCGGCCGGGTTCTCCGTGTCGAACTTCGGGAACAGTGCGCCGAACCCCAGCGCCATGGCCGCGATCGCGAACGTCATCACGACGATCGTGATGACGGAGAGCACCATCATGAACCCGTCGATGCGCAGGATGATGTTTGTACCGATCGTCAGCGCGAGAGCCAGCACGAGCAACGGCGTGATGCCCACCCAGAACTTGCTCCACAGCAGGGAGCGCAGGTCGAGCGGAGAGGAGCGCAGCAGCCACAGCGTGCGCCCTTCCAGGCTGATCGCGGGGAACAGGAAGCGCGCCGCAATGGCGGCGAGCACGAAACCCGCCAGGCCGAGGTTCAGGAATGACACGACGTTGATCAGAAAGAAACCGACCTCCTCACCCGAGAAGAGCGGCAGCACCTTGATGTTGTAGACATAGACCACCACCAGTACGGCCAGCAGGATCAGCTGCGACCACTGCGTCGTGTCGCGGAAGAAGGTGCGAATGTCCTTCGCCACCAGGCTGCGCGCCGTCACCGGTACCGCGCTCATCATGTGCTCCAGACGGCGGCGCTGCTTCGCACCCTCCCCGTCCTGCAGCTCCGCTCCCTCCTGCGAACGGCTCAGGCCGTCGCGATACAGACGGCCGTGCACCCACGTGCCCAGCACGAAGAACGCAGCGGCAGTGGAGACGAGGAGCATCAGCGGGAACGGATCGGCCACGTTCTCGCCGGCCCCGAGCGACGCCAGGATCGACTGCGCGGTCCATTCACTCGGCAGCCAGACGGACTGCGGCGTCTGGAGCGCCGCAATGAAGTCGACGAGGTCGCGAAAGCCCTCCGGTCGCGCGAGCTGCTCGGGGCGCAGCAGCCGGAACAGCATGACGAGCCCGGCCGCGCCCAGCAGCGCGATCAGCGCGAGGATGTCACGTGCGCGGCGCGCCGGGAACACGTTGACCAGCACCTGCGTGATCGCGGTACCGGCCACAGCGGGAAGTATCAGGAAGCTGGCGAGCGCAATGATCGTAGTCAGCACGAACTGGAGGGTGATGCCGTATGCGACGCCGAACGCGAGCAGGATCGGCATCAGGACGATCAGCATCATCCACGACGAGTTCGTGAGCGTCTCGATGAAGCGTGCGGTGTAGACCCGCAGGCCGTCCACGGGCGCCGCGGACAGCAGCTCCAGGTCGCGCGCCAGGAAGAACGATGACAGCGACGTGATGATGTTCGACAGCAGCAGGATCGACAGAAAGGCGAGCAGGATCATGCCGAGCAGCTTGCCCGCAAGCAGATCCCCGATACCGGGCTGCGCGCGGAAATGCCCGAGCACGCGGTAGATGATCGCGAACACGATCGCGAAGAAGATGAACGCGACGAATCCCATCACGATGACGCGCACCGCGCTGCTCTCGCTCGCCAGCCGCCGCTGCGCCGAGCGCCACTTCGGCATGAGGAGGTCCAGAACCGAGGGCTGGCGCAAGGCAACGGATCCGGGAGCGGGAGCGTGTGCGGCTCGCGGGAGCGGGCTCACCCCTGCCCTGCCCCTGCCCCACCCGCAGTTCCCGATCCCGCTCTCGAAATCGATCCCGATCCCGCTCCCGGGTTCGTTCCGCTCACGCTGCCCCCGAAGCGCGCAGGGATGTAACGATCTCCTTCACGTTCTCACTGCCCGTGAGCTTGAGGAACACCTCCTCCAGGCCTGCCGCGCCCGCGGCGGCCTCGGCGCGGAGCTCCTGCATGGTGCCGCTCGCGCGTATGGCGCCCTGGTGCAGGATGGCAATGCGGTCGCACAGCGCTTCCGCAACCTCGAGCGTGTGCGTCGACAGGAACACAGTACCGCCCTGATCGACGAAGATGCGCAGCAGGTCCTTGATCATGCGCGCGGCCTTCGGGTCGAGACCGACCATCGGCTCATCGACGATGATGACATCGGGTGAGTGCACGAGCGCCGACGCGATCAGCAGCTTCTGCCTCATGCCGTGGCTGTAGCTCTCCACCAGCGTGTCGCGCCATGCAGTCAGCTCGAACAGCTCCAGCAGCTCTCCCGCGCGCTGCTCCGCCGCCGCACCGTCCCGCCCCCACAGTCCGCTCACGAAGCGCAGGAACTCCGAGCCCGTGAGCTTCTCGTAGAGCGACGGCCGATCCGGTATGTAGCCGATGTGGCGCTTGGCGCTCACCGGGTCCGTCAGCATGTCGTGTCCCGCGATGAATACGCGGCCTTCGGTGGGGCGCAGCACGCCCGTCACCATGCGGATGGTCGTGGTCTTCCCGGCACCGTTCGGCCCGAGGAAGCCGAACAGCTCCCCCGCACCCACCTCCAGGTCGAGCGGCTGTACAGCCGTGAACCGGCCGTACCGCTTGGTTACGCCTTCGAGACGGATCATATCACCTCGAGCTGGAGTCGTCCGATCAGGCGGATCAGCTCCACCTGGCGTGCGAGCCCGCCGATCAGGAACCGGAGATGGCTCGCGTCGGCCGGGAACTGGCCGAGCGTCGGGTCCACCGCTACCCACTCGCCGAGCCACACTTCCGGCCAGGCGTGGTAGTAGAAGCTATCGTTGATGTGCACGAGCCCGACTGCTGTGCGCGTAGGCAGGCCGACCGCGCGCGCGAGCGCGACATACAGCACCGTGTGCTCGTTGCAGTCGCCGCTCCGCGCATCGAGCACCTGGAGTGCGCTCGGCACGCTGAGCGTCACGTCCTTGTCCAGCTCCCGATACACCCAGTCGTTCAGACGCTGCGCGACCACGATCGGATCCGTGGCACCGTCCGCGATCCGACGCGCGGTCTCCACGATGCGCGGATCGTCCGCCTGAATCAGCGGCGTCGCCTCCAGCTCCTCGTCCATGTTGCCGCTGCCGCGATACGGCAGACGGAACCACGTCTGCGCCAGCGCCTCGCGCGTAACGACGAGCGTGTCGCCGAGCAGCGTCTGGCGCCCGCCCTGCAGGTCGAACCCCTCCAGGTCCACACCGCCCAGCCGCACCCTCAGCCGCGGCCGGGTGGCGACGTCCGTGACGTCCACGTTCGCCGAGATCGCCGTGCCCTCGATCAGCGCGCCGTATCCCTGCGCCAGCGCTTCCGACCCGCCGCCCTGCCACGCCTGCCGCGCCAGCTCGTAGTACATCCGCTCGATCGTGAAACCGAGCGGACTCTCCGCACGCACGATCTGACCGTCCTCGTCGATCCAGTTCGAGATGCTCACACCGCCGAACTTCTGGTCGACACGGAAGACCGGCACGGTATCGAGCAGGTTCGCGACCCACCGGCCGTTCTCCAGCCGTGCGCTGTCCGTGACGACAATGGTCTCGCGCGCGCCGACGCTCACCACGACATCGCGCTCCGACATCGACGACGGATCGAAGATGCGCGCGGTGAATTCGTTGCCCTCGCGCAGTGCACCGGACGCGGCCATGCGGAGGGACAGCGCGGCGTCCAGCAGCAGGCCCTGGCCGAGCGGCATGCGTGACTCCTGCGGGCCGCTGCCCGCATCCATGGTCACCGCGAGTGCGCTGTCGCCCTCGGACCGGCCGCTCACCCGGAACTCGCCGATCCGAGAGTCGAGCGAGAAGTCGAAGCCCTGCAGCTCCAGCGCGGGACCCAGATCGATCTGGGTACGGGCCGTCGCGCGGTGGACCTGGCCGAGCGCGGGCACGTCCATCGTCATCTCGTCATTGAAGACGTAGCCCCCGGGTATTGTGTCCAGCCGCGACTGCGCGATGCCGATCGGCACGTCACCCATGCTGATCAGGAACCAGTGCGTCCCCGGCGCCAGCATCTGCGCGCCCGTCGCCAGCCGCTGCGCCTCCGGCACCCAGTACTCCCGACGTGCGTGCCACGCCACCATCAACACCCAGATGGCAAGCACGGACACGCCGATCACACGGCGTGAATTCATGTCGTCTTCCTGTCGCGGGGGGAGAGCCCAGGGAGGGAGCGCGGGTCGTCAGTCACTGCGGGCGTGCGGGCCGGATGTCGTATCCGCCCCGCTCCCGCCATGCAGCGTGAGATGTCTTTCGAACACATCCTTCTCGTATTCTGAGTCCACGTAGATCTCGACCTCGGAAGGCGAGCCGGAAGTCATGTGCTCGATGAGGACCGGGATCATGATGGACGCCGCCTCATCAGCATCCAGATTACCCGCGCCGGTACCGAGTGGTGCCATCGCCACTCGCTGGATGCCCCATTCCGCCAGCCGCCGCAGTCCGTTCTGGAGCGCACGGCGCACTCCCGATCCCGTGACGGGCTCGTCCACCGAGCGCACGACGGCGTGGATCAGGAACTGTGCGGGGAGGTCACCGGCCGCCGTGATGACGGCCGAGCCGACCGGCAGCTCACCCAGCCGGCGGCACTGCTCGGCGGGCTCCTCCCCCGCGGCGAGCTCGAGCCGGCGCATGGCATGAGTGACCGCCGTCCACTCCGCCGTCACCGGCCTGAGCACGGCGTCGATCGCCGCGCCGGCCAGCTCGCCCTGCACGATGCGGATCACGCCGCGCCGACCTCACGCGCCTTGCGGTACATGGCCGCGGCTTCCTGCGAGCGGCTCTTCTTGTCGTACAGGATGCCCATTACGTAATACGCGCGTGCATTCTCCGGCTGGAGCTTCGTCGCGCGCAGCAGCATGTCGAGCGCTTCATCCACGCGGCTCAGCTGATTGAGCGCTTCGCCGCGATAGAAGTACGCGTTTGCGGAATCGGGATCCAGCTCGAGCGCACGGCGCAGCTCCTGCTCCGCCTGCGCGTACAATCCGCGGCGGAAGCTGATCACGCCGAGGGCCAGGTGCACGGCCGGATGATCGGGCTGGAACCGCAGCGCACGCCGTAGATCGCGCTCCGCCGGATCGAAACGGCGCAGTGCGATGTTGGCGTTCGCCAGATCAACGATCAGGTCCACGTTCTCGGGCTGCACCGTGCGCGCGGCCTCCAGCTGCTCGACCGCGAGCATCGAGTCGCCTCGCAGCTCGAAGACGTGCGCCAGCCGCCGGCGCGCGCCCACGTTGGACGGCTCCCGCAGCACCACCTCGCGCCAGAACTCCAGCGCATGATCGTCAGCCGCGTCGTGCGGCGGCTCCTCCACCGCTGTTTCATCCTGCGCCGCGCCCTCCGGCGCGTCCGCCACAACGTTGTCCTCCGTGTCATCGGATTCCGGGTGCGACACCATACCCGCCGACAGCTCGGCAGTCTGCCGCGCCCGGGACTGTCTCCTGCGCATACTCTCCGACTCCTCTACTTCTTCTTCGTCAGCCATGCACGCTCGCGGCGACCCAGCGCATGTATGTCTCGAGGCCGGACACCACCGGCACAGCGAGCACCTCCGGTACATCGTACGGATGCAGGTCCTCGACGCGAACGATCAGTTGCGCGAGCATCGCGCGCGTCGTCTTGAACAGGATCAGCACTTCACTGTCCCGCTGGACGGCGCCCTCCCAGCGGTAGACCGATGTCATCCCCGGCACGATGTTGCCGCACGCCGCGAGCTGCTCCTCCACGACCGTAGTGACGATTCGTTCCGCCACATCCTGTGATGGTGCTGTGACAATTGCCACGGCGACCGCGCGCTCGTCACTCACCGGCCGGTTCCGGCGGGGCCGGCTCCGCATAGAGCGCCTCGATCTGCTCGCGGTATGCGTGCTCCACCACCTTGCGGCGGATCTTGAGCGACGGCGTGATCTCGCCGCGGTCGAGGCTGAACTCGCGCGCCAGCGGCAGCACTTTCTTCGGCACTTCATAACGGGCAAAGCCGTCGAGCCGGGCGGCCACTTCACGCTCCAGCTTCTCGCGCACGCGCGGGTCGCGCGCGAGCGCATCCCGGTCATCAGCCGGTATGCCCTTGTGCCGCGCCCACGCCTCCAGCGAATCGAAGTTCGGCACCACCAGCATCACTGTAAACGGGCGACGGTCCCCGATCAGGACGGCCTCCGCCACGAAACGGCTCAGCTTCGCCGCGTTCTGGATCGGCTGCGGCGCGACGTTCTTGCCGCCCGCCGTGACCAGCAGCTCCTTCTTTCGATCCGTGATGCTCAGGAACCCATCCGCGTCGATCGCGCCGATGTCGCCCGTGTGCAGCCAGCCTTCATCATCGATGATCTCGCGCGTCGCCTCGTCGTTGCGGTAGTAGCCCTTCATTACCTGCGGCCCGCGCACCAGGATCTCGCCATCCTCCGCAATCCTGATCTCGGTGCCCGGGATCGCCGTGCCCACCGTGCCCATGCGCAGCTGCTCCGGCGTGTTCACGTTCGTGACCGGCGACGTCTCCGTCAGACCGTATCCTTCCAGAATCAGTACGCCGGCACCGTAGAAGAACTGGAAGATCTGCGGGCTGAGCGGTGCGGCGCCCGAGACGAAGAAGCGAATCCGGCCGCCGAGCCGTGCCCTGATCTTGCGGAACACCAGCCGGTCGGCGATCGCGTGCTTCGCGCGCAGCGCGGCCGGTATCGGGTCACCGTTGAGCTTCAGCGCGGCCCAGTCGAGCGCTACCTGGCGCGCCCACAGCACGATAGTGCGCTGCAGCCCCGTGACGGACAGGACCTTGGCATACAGCTTCTCGTATACGCGCGGGACCGCCACTACGATCGTCGGCTTGACCTCGCGCAGCGCCTGCGCCACATCATCCATCACCGGCACATACGCGATGGTGTTGCCCCGGCTGAAGATCAGGTAGTCGACCATGCGCTGGAAGACGTGCGAGAGCGGCAGGAAACTGAGTGTCGCGTCGCCCTCCGCTGTCGTCAGCACGTGCTTGGTCGATGCGATGACGTTCGAGTACAGGTTGGCATGCGTCAGCATGACGCCCTTCGGGTCGCCCGTCGTCCCCGACGTGTAGATCAGTGTCGCGACGTCCTCCGGCCGCGCGCGCTTCGCTTCCGCCCGGAACTCCGACTCCGGCGGCAGACTGGCCGCGCCACGCGCCATGAAGTCGCGCAGCACCTCCACCGACGCGTCGTCGGACGCGATGTCGTCGAACACGACCACGCCCTCCAGCGCCGGCAGCTCCGCGCGCGACGACTGCACCTTCTCGAGCTGGCTGGCCGTCGATACGAACAGGTGACGGACACCGGAATGCTTCAGGATGGCGGCGGCCTGCGGCGCAGGGAGCGTCGGATAGAGGGGCACGACGATGATGCCGGTGCAGAGCAGCGCATAGTCCACCCACGCCCATTCCGGCCGGTTCTCGGCGAGCAGGCCGACGTGGTCGCCCCGCGCGATGCCGCGGGCGCGCAGGGCGGCGGCAATGGCTCGCACGTTGTGCAGCACTTCCGCGTGCGAGACCGGCTGCCAGCCGTCGTCCGTGCGGTACAGCTGCGCGCGCTCGCGGCCCATGTCCACCGCGTCGAGGAACAGGTCCACGAGCGTGCCTTGCGGCAGCTCCGCCGGATTGGCGACGTAATCGAGGCTGCTGGCGTCAGCCGGTCCGCGTGTCGCGGGCTCGCGCGCTGCCATTCAGCCCAGCTCCAGATCGAAGGACATATCAATATCCTCACGGATTGAATGGAGCACGCTGCAGTACTTCTCGCGCGACAGGTCGATCGCGCGCGTCACCTTTGCCCGGTCAGCGTCGGTGACGCCGGTGGTCCGGAAGACCTGCCGGAGCGCGGTAAGCCGGCGCGGCGGGTCCGCACGGCGGTCTCCCTCGACAGCCACGCTCAGACCCGTGATCGGCACGCGTGACTTCTGCGCGATGTCGAGCACATCGATCGCCATGCAGCCGGCCAGGGCCAGCACGAGCGCGTGGATCGGTGACGGCCCGGCCTTGCCATCGCTGTCCAGGAGCATGTCCGGCCCGCCCGCACTGCCGCCCCGGAACTGCAGCCCCTCGCCCGTCCATGCCAGGGCGATATTGACGTCAGCCACAGGCGCTCAGCCTTCCGGGTCGGGCGTTACGCCGCGGCCCAGCTCGTCGAGCGTCTCCTGCGCATGCGCGACATGGCGTCGCGCCTCGGGCCCTTCCGGCGGCGCGGCCAGGAACGCGCGCAGGTGCTCGCCCGCCTCGTCGCCACGACCCTGCCGCAGCAGCAGGAACGCCAGACCGTAGTGCGCGCCCGCGGCCGATGGCTGCGTTGCGAGGACCGTGCGGTATGTCTTGACCGCCTCGTCCGTCATGCCGATGCGCGTATAGGCAATCGCGATCTGCTGCAGCACGGCGACGTCGTTCGGCGAATCGCGCAGCGCCAGTCGGAAGGATGTGAGCGCTTCGTGGTACTTGCCCACGTTCAGCAGCTCGACTCCCTCACGATAGTAGTCGACGCCGTCGCTCTCGTTTCCGAACAGTTTCTTCCAGATGCCCATCGGCAAGTTGATTTCGCGGGGGGAAAGGGCCTCGAATCAATGACGGGCGCGGCCAGTGGCGCCGCGGCCAAGTATAGGCGCCCGCGCGCGCGGCGCGCAATCAGCCGCGCACGGCGACCGCCGTAGTCTCCTGCTGCGCGACGATGCGCATTCCGTGCCGCAGCAGTCGCTCCGCCGCGTCGGCCGGCGCGGGATCGAGCACCAGTCGCCCGACGGGCGACACTGTCCGCGCACCCTCATCCAGCAGCGCCTCGGCCGCCGCGCCCGACAGGGCCACACCCGCTACCTTGCCGCTCGCGATCGGCAGCTGCGGACCAGCTGCATACACGCGGTTGATGCCTGCACCGTCGTCCACGGATGCGGCCGCCCCGAGTGTGACCACCTCCACATCGGGGATCATCGCCGCGAGCGCGCCCGCATGCGCCGCGGCCGGACCCGCGAGCAGCAGGAACGCCGGTCCATGCGTAACACCGAGAATGGCTGCCAGGCGCTCCGCCGCAGCCCCGTCCTCCGCGGCCAGGATCGTGTCCGGCGGCGCGCCGAAATCAGCGACGCCCTCTCTGACCGGGTACTTCTCGCGGCAGTTCGAACACCCCAGCACGCCTTCGATCACGCGCCGCTCTTCGGCACGGTCGGCCAGCAGGATCAGGCCGAAGCCCGGGCCGCAGCGCGGACAGGTGAGGATGTCCGTCAGCAGAATATGCATCGCGGCCGCGTCAGGGCCTGAACTCCACCCAGGTCACCATGCCCGGACGCACACGCACACGCCGCCACACACGCTGGCCGTCCACCGTCACGCCGAGCGTGTAATCGCCCGCCGGGACATCGCCCACCGCGAAATGCTCACCGTACGCGGGGTCCGCATGCGCCTGGTCCTGGTACGTCTCCGCGAACGAGAACGGTGTCTCCTCCGGATACGGCAGCACCAGGCCGTGGATGCGGGCGCCCGGCACCGGCGCGCCCGCCGTGTTGAATACCTGACCGGCCACGGTACCCGTGCCGGGCAGCGGCTCGATCCACAGCTGCGGATTCACCGTGTGCGGCGGGAACCGGACGTCAGGATCCACGATGCGTGACGAATCGGTACCGGGCGCGACATGGATCTCCAGGTGCAGATGGTCGTTCGTCGCACGACCCGTGTTGCCGACACGCGCGATGATGTCGCCCGCCCCGATCCGCTGACCCGCGCTCACTTCCAGCGACGTGTTGTGGTAGTAAGTCGAGTACACGTACTGGTCATTCAGACGGCGGTCATGGCGGATCGCTACCGTGTTGGCTCCCTGCTCTGCCGCACCCGCGAACACCACCACCCCATCACCGATCGCACGCACCGGCGTGCCCGCGGGGTTGTTGAACTCGACGCCCTGGTGCTGCTGGAACCGGCCGCCCATCGTCGACCCGTACCGGTACGTGCCGTCGATGTGCGTGTTGCCATCCGCAGCCGTGACCGGCCGCGCGAACCAGGTGTGCCGCGGCTCCGCCGGCTGCGACGCCGGCTCCGACAGGAACAGGTCGTCGAACGGCAGGTCGCCCGCCAGAAAACGGTTCACGCCCGCTGCCGATCCTGCCAGCGGACGGTACGGCGGACCCCACCAGGCAAATGCCCAGATGTCACCCGCCGGGCGGAACCGGTCGGCCGCGCCGAGATAGTACAGGCGGTACTCGCCCTGGTTGAGCCGGCCGACCATGCCGTACGACGTCGCGATCGACGGCGGCAGCGGCGGCGGCGGCAGCGCCCCCGCGCGTCCGGGCAGCGACGGCGGGAGCTCCGGGCGTGGCGTCGCCAGGAACGCACGCGGTGCGCCCGGCAGTCCCTGCACACCGGGGATGCGGATCTCTGCATCACTGAACTCGCCGGTCCCGGTCGAGTCGACGAAGATGAGCGATTCCGTCGCGGCCCAGACGCCGGTCCCATCGCTGAGCACCGCCCGCACGTTGCTGCCGGCGAGGCCCTCGCCGCGCGCGGTCGTCCAGGTGCGTCCCGCATCCCGCGACACGCTCAGGCCGCCGAGGTGACCCACCCGGATCGTGCCCTCCTCATCGACATCCAGCGACAGCAGGTACTTCGACGGCAGTGAATTGATTCGTTCCGTGCAGCCGTCGTCGCGGCGCTCACTGCCGCCGCTCACCGCGCTCTGCCCCTGCACGCACCGCCACGTGGCGCCCCGGTCTCCGCTGATCCTGAGTCCATCCGCCGTCGCGATGTAGACGCTGTCGTCACGCACCGCGATGCCGTCCGGCGCAACATACTGCCACTCCGGCCCCAGCTGGCTGAACGTCCAGTTGCGCCACGTCGCACCACCGTCCGTCGTGAGCCCGAAACCGTTGCCCACCGTGCCATACCAGACCGTCGCGCTGTCGTGGAACGCGATGCTGTTGACGAACCCCCACGACAGCCCGTCCTCCGACTGCGGGATGTGCCGCCACTGCTCCGCGCGCGGACCCCACACGAAGATGCCCTCGCCGTACGTGCCGACCCACGTGCCGCCGTTCGGCGCACGCTCGAGCGCCAGCACGTGCACGCCCCACCCCGTCTGATCGGGCAGCGGCGCCGGCACTGTGTAGCCCGGGTTGTCGGGCGAGACACGCGGCGGCGGTGCGGATCCGCACGCGCCGAGCGCGACGGCCGTCGCGCCGGCCAGCATCATGAATCGGGCGGGCGTCGCGAGCCTCACACCCACAGCTGTCGTTCCGTGTACTGAGCCCATTGCGTCGGTGTCTCCCACACACGTGCGTAGACGATCGCTTCCGCCATGTGCGCCGGAAGCCTGCGCTTCATCTCGTCATAAAAGTACTTCGCCTGGTTCTCCGCCGACGGCTCGATCTCGTCGAAAGGCGGCAGATCGTTCAGGTTGTTGTGGTCCAGGTGATCGGCAAGCTCGCGCAGGTTCTTCTTGATGTCGACGAAGTCGAACGCGATACCCGACCGGTCCAGCTCCTCAGTCGCGAGCGCCAGCTCCACCACGTAGCGATGACCGTGCAGACGCTCGCACTTGCCCTGATAGTTGCGAAGAAAATGGGCGCTGTCGTAATGCGCCTGAACGCTGACAATGAACATGCCTATGCCCGTTCCACCAGAATGTTCGGTACTGCCGTATCGGCCGGCCGCGTGACGGCGTACAGAACCGCGTCGCCGACCGCGGCGGCGCTCATCATCTGCTCACGCGACGGCAGGCCGGGATTGCGGTCCCGGTCGATGTCCTCCCACAGCCCGGTGTCCGTAGCCGAGGGCTCGACGAAAGTCGCCCGCACACCCGTCCCGCGCAACTCGGCGGCCAGCACGGCGTGCAGCCCGCGTGCGCCGAACTTCGATGCACTGTACGCGCCATTCGACGGGAACGCCTGACGTCCCGCCACGGACCCGATCGTGACGATATGACCAGACCCGCGCGCCAGCATTCCGGGGAGGAACGCGCGCATCAGCAGGAACGAGCCGCGCAGATTCACGGCGATCATCCTGTCGAACGCCTCGACCGTCGTTTCCGCGAGCGGCGCCAGCGCGAACGCGCCCGCCGCGTGCACCACGATGTCGGGGCCTTCCGCCTGGAGTGTGGTCGCGGCCTCCACGACACGGGCGATTCCGGTCTCCGTGCCGACATCCGCGACTACAGGCACTCCGCCGAGCTCCGCCGCCGCCTCACGGACCTGATCCATGCTGCGCGCTACCAGCACCACGTGTGCGCCCCCCGCCGCCAGCTGCTCCGCGCACGCGCGGCCGATGCCGCCCGTGCCGCCCGTCACCACCGCGATGCGCCCGCCGAGCGGCGACGATTCCATGTCAGGAAACGATGCCATTGATCGAGATCAACCGGAGGAATTCCTCGCGCGTCCTGAGGTCGTCCAGGAACACGCCCTGCATGGAGCTGGTGATCGTCTTCGAGTTCTGCTTCTCCACGCCGCGCATCATCATGCACAGGTGATACGCTTCTATGATGACACCGACGCCCTGCGGCTCCAGCACCTCCGTGAGCGCCGTAGCGATCTGCGCCGTCAGCCGCTCCTGCACCTGCAGCCGACGCGCGTAGACCTCCACGATACGCGGCACCTTCGACAGCCCGACGATCCGACCGTTCGGGATATATGCGACGTGCACCTTCCCGAAGAACGGCAGCATGTGGTGCTCACACAGCGAGTACATCTCGATGTCCTTGACGATCACCATGTTGTGATGGTCCTCGTCAAACAGCGCGTCGCCCAGCACCTCACGCACGCCCATCCCGTGCCCCCGCGTCAGCCAGGTCAGGCTCTTCTCCACCCGCTCGGGTGTCTTCAGCAACCCCTGCCGCTCCGGGTCCTCGCCCAGCCGCACCAGCATCTCGCGCACGAGATCCTGGAACGGGACTTCGCTCAGATCGTCGTACCCCGCCCTGTCACTCACCGCCATACTCCACGTAGTTGCGCGGGGTCTCCCACAGGACCAGCCGCACCAGGTCCACTCCCGCCGGCAGCTCCGGCTCGAGTCGCCGCCATATCGCCACCACCAGATTCTCAGTCGTCGGGTTCTGCCCGCGCAGCCATTCCACGTCCAGGTTCAGGTTGCGGTGGTCCACATCAGCGATCACCGTCCGCTCCACCGCGTCACGCAGCTCCTTCAGATCGTAGACGAACCCCGTCTCCTCGTCGATGTCTCCCGCCACCGTCACATCCAGCTCGTAGTTGTGACCGTGCCAGTTCGGATTCGAACAGTCGCCGAACACGCGACGGTTCTCCTCGTCCGTCCAGTCCTCACGACCCAGCCGGTGCGCCGCACTGAAATGCACGCGCCGGGTCACCTGTACTCGTGCCATCGCATCTCACTCTTTTCGGTTACCAGCATTCTATTCCGCAGGGTACCGCGCCGACAGTGAGGTCCGCTTTTCGGGAGCGGGAGCGGGATTGTGTTCGTGTCCGGGATCGGGTTACAGCGGGGCATGTGGACGGGGCCGTTCCCGATCCCGCTCCCGAAACAAAAAAGTCACCGGCCCGCGCAGGTGCGCGAGCCGGTGACAGGGACGTACCGAAGGTTTTTTTGGAGCCCAGTCGAGATCGACTGGTGACCTCCCCTTACCTTCCGCCTTCCTCCGAAGAGGCATGACGTCCGACGCGGGAGTCGGCC